>JAYSYG010000688.1:0-2864 GCA_043716685.1 Sphingobacteriaceae bacterium
CAACTTATAGAATCTATTAAGGCCGAAGCTAAGACCCAATCGATGGTGTATGTAAAAGACATTATGGAGGAGGCGAAATTAACAGCCAATAAAGAAGCTAAAAAAATTGTACTTCAAACTATTCAACGTGTTGCTACTGAGACGGCGATTGAAAATTCAATTTCTGTTTTTCACATTGAAGGGGATGAAACTAAGGGTAGGATCATTGGCCGTGAAGGGCGTAATATACGTGCATTAGAAGCTGCAACCGGTGTGGAAATTATTGTGGACGATACTCCTGATGCCATTACCTTAAGTTGTTTTGATTCTATTCGCCGCGAAATTTGTCGCCTGGCCTTACACCAATTAGTAACCGACGGGCGTATTCACCCTGCACGTATTGAAGAGGTAGTTGAGAAAACTAAAAAAATGCTTGAGGAAGAAATTATCGAAACAGGAAAAAGAACCTGTATCGATCTTGGCATTCATGGATTGCATCCTGAATTGATCCGTATGGTGGGAAGGATGAAATACCGTTCTTCTTACGGACAAAACTTATTACAACACAGTCGCGAGGTTGCCAATCTTTGCGGTATTATGGCCAGTGAAATGGGGCTGAATCCGAAAGTTGCAAAACGTGCAGGTCTTTTACATGATATTGGAAAAGTGCCTGATAATGAACCCGAATTGCCTCATGCTTTGCTGGGTATGAAGCTGGCAGAACAATACAAAGAAAAACCGGAAGTAGTAAATGCAATCGGAGCCCATCACGATGAAATTGAAATGACGACGTTGTATTCACCGATCATTCAGGTGTGCGATGCCATAAGTGGTGCCCGTCCCGGTGCCCGCAGAGAAGTTGCGGAACAATACATGAAGCGCTTAAAAGATCTTGAAGCTTTGGCGTTAAGTTATGATGGTGTAGAAAAAACTTACGCTATACAAGCCGGCCGTGAAGTACGTGTTATCGTATCGAGCGATAAAGTTAATGATGGAAGAGCCGAACAACTCGCTTTTGAAATTTCACAACGCATCCAAACGGAAATGACGTATCCGGGGCAGGTAAAAGTAACGGTGATAAGAGAAGTAAGGGCAACAGGCTACGCTAAATAATAGGAAATTTTTTTGAAGTCCTGGTATTTTCATGCCGGGACTTTTTGCTTTCGTCGAAAAGTTAAAATTTAAGTGTTAAATACTTAAAAGCAATCAAAAAAAGTTAGATATTGCCCTCTTTAAATCCCATAACACACAAAAAAAATTATTAAAAATCTTATGAAAGTAAAACACACAATTATGTTAGGTATACTCCTTAGTGGAGTTAGTTTATTCGGTAGCGAGCCGTTCATTCTTAAAAGGAATCCAGGTAATGGCATTTTAAAAGAAAAACCGGCTATGCTATCAAAAAAGAAATCGTTAAGAGCGAATGTAGATGGTGAAACGAACACTGTTATTAAGTTAAATGCAAGTCAGCTTGGCCTGCTAAACATTTCTTTGCAGGGAGAATATGGATTTCACCCGAAAATGAGTGTGGCTCTTGGATTTAGCCGTTTCCTGAAAAGAGATCTGCCGGCCTACCAAACAGATGATCATTTCGGACCAATCAGTTACAGTGGGTTTGCAATAACCCCTGAGTTCCGGTTTTATCCTGCAGGCAGAGAAGAGAAAATTGCCCCACGAGGATTTTACCTCGCTGCGTATGTAAGATATGCGAAATACAAAATGAATCAAACTGTGAGTTACACAGAAGAGAATACGCCGAGCAACCCCCATCCATTTCCTAAAACATACTCTGCCAATTCAGTTCAAACCTATGGTGGCGTGAATGGAGGGTTAATGATAGGCTATCAGTGGATCATTGTTAAACATTTTTCAATAGACTTCTGGATCATTGGTGGAGGATACGGAAAAGCCAAGTATACTTATGAGTGGATAGCTCCGGGAGCGAATCTGAATCAAAAGGATCAGGACCAGGCAAAAGAACAAGCTCAGAATAAACTGGATGATTTTTCGTTTATTGGATTAAATGGAACGATCACGACTACTTCTAATTCGGTAAAAACGACTGTGCCAGGTGTGCATATGATCAGTCTGCGTGGTCTCGGACTATGTTTTGGTTATGCATTCTAAATAAAAAAGTACTGATGATAACGCCGCGGGTAATACTCGCGGCGTTTTTGTTTCCATTTAATTGTAATCCACCAGGCGCATCGCTTTCAGAACTTTCCTGCCGTTTTGTTTGATGTTAAAACGGTAGCCTGAAAAAAGCATCAGACGTGCAATGTAGCTTTCGGTATTAAAGAGTTTGGGGTTAAGGGTGTAGTTATTGTCATAGGTTGAGAGCAGTCCTACAAAAAATCTGAGGTTATCATAACGGATAGCAGCTTTAGCATTTAAATGTACAGACGGATTGATAGATAAGGTGTGTCCTTTTTCATCAGTAGTTGCATAATTTGTTTTTTGTCCTCCGAATCCAACGTTAACTGCTGAACTTATAATGAGTTTTTTATAGACGTAGGTATATCCATAACCTCCGCTTAACCCAATTGTTATAAGTGAGATCCGGTTAATGTCAGATAACTTCGTCGAAAAGGTATCGCGCAGGGGCCGAGGAATAAAGGTTGAATCAAAAGAAGTAAACAAGGTGTAGGAATGGTAAAGTCCAACCATAAATGAACCCGCACTTTTGCGCTGTACATCTGTAAAGGAAAAACCGCCTCTTAAGGAGTATTTTTTATAGTTAAAGATAAACATTGTATTTACTCCAAAAGAAAACACATTAATATCGGGACGGATAAATACATTATCCGCATCTAGAATATTTATCTCGTAGTCTTTAGTATTAAAAACGTAAAAACCTTTATAACGCTGGTAGTTAATATCGGTAA
>JAYSYG010000689.1:0-2862 GCA_043716685.1 Sphingobacteriaceae bacterium
ACATGTAGAATGTTTTACCTTCCTGTTCAATTCCCCGTTCCTGGCCGCTCATAGTGCTGGTTGCAGAAGTAGATGTCTGAGACAGATTATTTACAGGCCATAGATTTAACATTATTTGGTCTGCCGGATGCGGGGAAGTAAATTCCCGAAATGCGTTATGGTGTCAACGGAAACCGTATTTTTTAGAATGCTGTAACCCTTATTTCGTTAAATAAAAAGGCCTCTATCTGAGTGATAGAGGCCTTTTATATAGTATTTGGTTATTTCCTGTTAAGATTCCAAAATAAATTTCTGCAGATCTTCTTTTGAAACGCCGAGTATGATGTTTAATTTTCTTAACAGATCATCATGTTTGCCATCCACCCACACAAGATCGCTTTCGGTAAGTATTCCGTATTTCTGTCTCATCCTGCCTTTTATCAAAGGCCAGTTTTCTTTCATTTGCGTTAGATCTGTCATAGCTTGTTATTTTATTAAATTGATTCTTACGGTAAAGGTCGTCAATTAATAATTGGTAAAGGCCACAATCCGTCAACAATTCAACGATATTCACACAATTTGTACCCTGTGTCTATCAAAAGAAGAATGATCCTGGCAACACCTATTGCGCAATCAATTTCCCTGATTGGATTATCCTGTTTTGTTTAATTACCCTATAGTAATACACACCTGGAGCAAAATCCGTTTCAAGTGTAGTGCTTATTTTTGAAAGCACCGTACTTTTTACTAAAACACCCATTGTATTAAAAATCTTTAACTCACTGCGATTGATTTCGTTGGCATCATTTAGTGTAACTTCAATGTGCCCGACAAATGGATTAGGAGAGAAATGTGCAATTTCATTTTCCGAAGATGAAAGTGAGCGTATTCCAACTGGTCCGCAATCATTCACAGTAAGGGAAGCATCTGAAGAGGTATCTGCTGGCGCAACCGAACCGTTTACGATCACATTATAATTAGCCGCTGCATCAGAAAAGGCAAGGGGGCTTATTGTAAGTGTAGCGGTCATAACTCCGGAAACATTTCCAGTATTGCTTAGCAGAGTATTTCCTTTTCTCCACTGATAGGTTAGTCCTGAGCCAGTTGCTGCAACTACGAATTTAGCCTCGCCGTATAAACAAGCAACCTTGTTTGCAGGTTGCATGGTAATGTTGGGAGCGCCTCCCGTATTCGTTGCAGTGCTGCATCCCGGAGGCATGATCACGTTTATTGAATCCACGCTGAAAGCACCGTCTGTTGTTAAGGCTCTTCCGTTAAGGACCATTCCTTTATTTAAACTTACCGCCCCATTATTACAAATAATTGTTCCTGCAAAATGTGAAAAATTATTTATGCTGGTTGCCCCATCAATTTTCCAAAATACATTTTTTGCCTGGGTTCCGTTTTTTAAAATAACCTGTGCATACGTGCTGGTAGAAAAAGCACCTTGTACATTTATAACGAATACTGCGTTTGCATTACCCTGGGCATTCAGAAAAAGAGTATCGGTAAGTGTTGTTGAGCCGTTCAGCGTGTATATGTGTGGCGTAAGAACCAAACTCTTTCCAAATTGAGCCGGGTATAACAATTCAATATCATAAGGAAGCAAATTCAAATAATTATAAACAGTAAGGAGATCCGCAGCACAGGCTCCTGTTGATCCGTCTGGGATAGGATGGATAGCACCTGTAATATACAGAGCGTTAAAGCCCGTGGTTAATCCCACATTTGTACCAACATCACCGTTTGCATGTGTATTCCCGGTATTTGTAAGTGATCCGTTGCCTGAGAATAATGCATAACAGGCTACTGAGTTTAATGTTGGAGTGTTCGGTCCTGTTAAAAAGGGACTTCCACAGCCAATCGGGGTATACACAAGAACATCTGAAACGCTAACTGCGCCTGCTGTTGAAAGTGCTCTTCCTTCCAGAGTAACACCTGAGGACATGCTTATAGCAGCATTGTTTGCAATAATAGTTCCTTTCATAGATGTTAAAGAAGCAAGATTTACTGCGCCTTCGATCTTCCAGAATACATTACAAGCCAAAGCTCCGTTTGTTAATATAACTTTTGCACCCGCACTTGATGCAAAAGCACCCTGGATCTTAAAAATAAATACTGCACCCGAATTAGATTGTCCGTCTAACGTAAGTGTATTGTTTAAAGTGGTGTTACCTGTTATAGAATACACGCCGGCATTAAGCGTTGTGCCATTCCCAAGCAGTGGTGCCGGAAAGAATGTTGCAACACTTGAGTTTAACTGGTTATACGCCGTTAATAAATCTGCCGCGCAAAGTGCAGTAGCGCCATTGTTATTATTCATAACGCCATTTACATTGCCGAAGGCAGTGCTTGAGCCATTGTTTGAACCTACATTTCCTGTTATTTGGGATATGCCTGTATTGCCCATGGCGCCGTTTGTAGTAAATAGTGCGTAACCAGCACTACTTCCAAGGGTTGGTGCCTGTGCAAAAGTTAGAACAGGTGTTGTTAGCATCGCAATGGATGCATAAATGCAAAATAATTTAGCTTTCATGATGTCTGATTTACACGCAAATAAATTTTCACGTCGTCTGAATGACAATACTTAACCTATTAATCCCATGCCAGAGGTAAAAAGCTGTGAGGACACTGATAGTGCATTTTAAATAAATTCCCAGTGAGATAAAGTGGGTATTATATTACACAATATAGGTAATCGCATTAATATTCATACCTGCTCCTACAGAAGCAAAAAGTATAACATCTCCTTTTTCAAGACGATGATCGCCCTGCTCCTTTTTTAAAACCATATCCAGTAAGGTAGGAATTGTTGCTACGGAGCTGTTTCCAAGCAGGTGAATATTCATTGGTAAAACATTGGCGGGCGGAGTGTCTATATTA
>JAYSYG010000690.1:0-2862 GCA_043716685.1 Sphingobacteriaceae bacterium
TAAAACTTCTGCTTCTTTTTTAGAAGTAGCAGTGCGTAACGCTTTTACTGCCGTACGTGTAGTTTTAGCATAATAACGATTTTCTGTGCGTTTAGCTTCGTTAGAGCGAATGCGTTTAATTGATGATTTATGGTTTGCCATTGTCTGTAATTTCTTTTGTTATTCCCGATTTTGGGAAGGCAAATATACGCTTTTTTTTGAATATGCAAGTGTTAAAAACAATTTCCATTTAAATTTTGATTTAAGCCTATTTTTGCAGCAATGAAGCATTTTTTATTGATCATACTGGCATTTGCCTGCCTTGCTTCTAGCGCTCAAAATCCCGTTGATCAAACCCCCGAAAAAAACCTTGTACCGAACGGCAGTTTTGAGAATTACAGGCGAAAATCGAATGATGTACGCAAAGCGATTCCATGGCGACCCATTGAAACAATTGATTTCTACCAGAACCCCCTTAGCAACGATACTACCGTTCAAAAAGGGGGATATAGTGGTTATTGTTATACTGGCTTCAGATTCCGGAAAAAATACAAGGAATTTTTACAGGCAAAGCTGGTAGAACCCCTTCACAGAGGAACGGTTTATGAGTTTACAATGCATATCCGGCTGGCATTCTGGAGCAACGCTATCCTCAGGTCATTTGGTGTATTATTTACAAAAGCAGGTTATAAAGGCCAGTACGACGCGGTAAAATCATCAATGGTAGACACGGTTTGTGTAAACGGCGGATTAATGAAAGGGTACCAGTGGATCACAATAAAAGGATTTTACAAGGCAGACGGCGGTGAAAAGTATATTACGATTGGCAATTTTTCTCAAAAAATCAAGAAGGATATGGTTCGCATTGATGTTTTCAGGCTTGGTCCTAAAGAATCATATTATTTTGTAGATGACATAAAGCTAATTAAAGCTCCTCAATTTGATGAGAAAATAGCGGTTGAACGCATCGGGCCGAATTACCAGGAATTGTGGGCAGATTCGATACTGAAGGTTAAAGAAAATATTGAGGTAGGCGAAACCGTGGGCCTCAATAATATATTTTTCGTCAACGGGCGCTATTATCTTTTACCCGAGTCTTATACCGAGTTAAATAAACTCGCTTTGTACCTGATCCAAAATCCGGGAATACAGATACAGATCAATGGACACAGCGACAACGCAGGTATGAAGCACAAAAACCAAAAGATAAGTGAGTTGCGCGCGCGCGAAGTGTTTGAGTACCTTATAAAAAGAGGCGTGCAGAACAAAATGTATTACAAAGGATTTGGAAGCGCAAAACCTATTGCCGGTAATGATACCGAAGAAGGCAGGTCTAAAAACAGGCGCGTGGAATTTGAAATTATTAAGAAATAAATACTAGATTTATACCAACCACTGTGATCATGCACAAGGAAGATCCAGTTTAAAACCAAAGAATATGAATTTAATCGAGAAAGATAACCCTAAGATCATTAAGGCCTGGACTTTTTATGATTGGGCAAATTCCGTATTCCCATTGGTAATAACATCGGCTATTTTTCCTAATTTTTATGATTACGTTACCACCCATGTTAACAAAGAATACGTTGGGCATACTGTTCATTTTTTTGGACGGGAGTTTGCAAACCAGAATATTTACACTTTCGTTTACGCTTTTGCGCTTTCAATTGTTGTACTAATAGCTCCAATTTTAAGTGGGATAGCAGACTATCTGGGTAACAAAAAAAAGTTCCTCCAGTTTTTTTGCTATTTAGGCTCTATCTCCTGTATGTGTTTGTTTTTTTTCTCACGTGAACACCTCGAATTAAGTTTTTTACCTTTTATTACAGCAACTATCGGTTTCTGGGGCAGCCTGGTGTATTACAATTCTTACCTGCCTGAAATTGCCAGCATTGAAAACCAGGATAAAGTAAGTGCAAGAGGATTTGCAGTTGGTTATTTCGGAAGCTCCTTGCTTCTCATTATTTGTTTGATCGGCATAATGGTTTTTAAGTACGAGGAGAAAATGGTAGATGGTGTGCTGGTAACTTCGGGATTTTTCAAAGTAAAATATTCTTTTTTGTTAACAGGTTTATGGTGGCTGGGCTTTGCCCAATATACTTTTCGTGTATTGCCAAATAAGAGTCACAGTTCACACGGTCAGGATAAGAAGGGGCTTTTCTCAAAAGGATTTAAAGAATTGGGTGGCGTTTTCGCGCTGTTAAAAAATATTCCGCCTTTAAAACGTTTTCTTTCGGGCTATTTTTTCTATAATATGGGCGTACAAACCATCATGGTAGTTGCGGTGCTGTTTGCGAGAAATGAGATCTACTGGGGTGAAGGTGAAGCCGGAGAAAAAGCAAAAACTACCTCTCTTATTATAAGTATTTTAATTATCCAATTTGTGGGTATTGTTGGATCGTATTCTTTTTCAAAACTTTCCACCGTTATAGGTAATATTAAATCACTGATGATAGCCGTGCTGATCTGGATCTTCATCTGCATTTTTACGTATCAGTTCGCTTATTTCCCAATTCACTTTTATATAGTAGCCTTTCTGGTTGGTTTTGTAATGGGTGGAATACAAGCACTTTCAAGAAGTACCTATAGCAAACTATTGCCACCAACTGAAGACCATGCCAGCTTTTTTAGCTTTTATGATGTGATGGAAAAACTTGGAATGATAATCGGTACCGTTACTTTTGGGCTTATCAGCGAGATCATGGGGGGCATGCGTCCTTCTATACTTTCACTTATTGTTTATTTCGTTATTGGGTTCTTTATCCTGTTTAGCATGAGGAAGATGAAAATAGAAGGTGAAAAAGGATAAAATTCTATCTCTTTACATTTTTTTAGAAAATCACGTGTTCCTTTTGGCTCATTTTTTGTTATTCCTTTAAGGTA
>JAYSYG010000070.1:0-7395 GCA_043716685.1 Sphingobacteriaceae bacterium
CTTTTATCCGGAAAGAAAGGGAAAATTTTAATTATGAAAAAGTAGAGATCAAAGGTCTGAACGATCTTGTAAGTTATGTGGATAAAACTGCGGAAGAAATGATCGTGAAGGGGCTTCAGGAGATTTTTACCGAATCGGGGTTTATTGTGGAGGAAAATACACTTTCTGAAACAAAAGAATATAATTGGATCGTTGATCCGCTGGATGGTACAACCAACTTTATTCACGGCATTGCTTGTTATGCGGTGAGTATTGGCTTTGAATACAAAGGGGAAATTATTTTAGGCGTTGTTTACGAAGTAAGTCGCGACGAATGTTTTTATGCAGAAAAAGGCAAAGGAGCATTTCTCAACGGCAAGCCTATACAGGTATCCACCCGTAAAGATCTTTCGGAAAGCCTTATTGGTACAGGATTTCCAGTCTATAATTTTGAACGCATCGATAGCTACTTTGCCACTCTTAACTATTTTATGAAGCACACCCATGGCGTAAGAAGGATAGGTGCAGCTTCTGCAGATCTCTGTTATCTTGCCTGCGGACGTTTGGATGCTTTTTTTGAATACAATTTAAAACCCTGGGACGTAGCCGCCGGCGCATTAATTGTAAAGGAAGCCGGAGGTACAGTGCGTGATTTTTCAGCCGGGGATAACTGGCTCTTTGGAAAAGAAATATCCTGTGCGAATACGCTCCTGGATGAAGCGTTTAATAAAGTTATTGGCCTCCACTTTTCTAAATAAAAAAAGTGCAGATGGTTTATCCGCACTATTTTATTTAACTGGAATTCTTACAAATTTCACTTCGAAACATAGGCCAGATCAGTTGTATCCAATCTATATTGTACTGGTTTGCTCTTCCTGATCTTTGATGGAGATGGTTTATATAATTCTTTTTTAATATAAGTAGTATACTCTGCGTTGTGAGCAAAACTATCCGATTCATAGTCGTACTGTATAATCGTGACAGGGAAATCAATAACGTCCTGGTTTAATTTACCAGCAATCACGTCATTCATTAGTGTTGTTTCAAACTTAAAAATATGGATCCCATCATTCTCAGTTAACATTTCTGTATTAACAGAAATAAGCTTGCTGATAAAACCTCTTTTTGAAATTCTAATGCCGTAAAAAGTATTCTTATTCAACACGAATTTAAATGTATGTTTTCCTTCCTTTAGAATAAGTGTCTGCTCAACTTCATTATTGCTGACCAGTTCTACTGTGCATTCACTATCGCTGCCTTCTTCTACATTCATAACTGTGCCTTCGATCTGGAGGCAGGAAAGAGAATCGAATTCGAATTTATAGCTGCCGGCCGCAGTTATATTGAGAGAGAATAATAAAGCGAATAATAAACCGCTTATAGTTAGGAATGAATTTTTCATGGCTTTTAGTTTTTAAAGTGGAATTACATATAAAAAAGTTGCAGGCAGCAAATGTTTAGTACAAGGCCAAATACCACGATTGTCGTTTTAATAAGCAGCAAATCACGTCTGGTTAAAGTGTCAATATCTTGTTCTGTTCCCGAAATTTTAGTAATAATTGTTTTCATGTTTTTTATTTTAAGTGATTAATTTCCTGATCAAAGTTAGTTTGCTTTTTCGTCTTCTTTTTCTCTTTAAAGTTTTACATATTTCATATGTAAGAATATACTTCGTTTTGTAATTGAGCTTTTTCAATTCACGCTCAATTGAAAGTTAGTATTTTCAGGGCCGGCAGGGTATCTTTTTATTCCCATAAAACTTTTAAGCTTATATCCCTGCTTATACGGTATTATATCTGTAAGCTCATTCGTACTCTTACAAACAATCTCTTCTACAAAAAAACCATCCAGGAAGTACAGCCGCGTTAACGTATCATAGTCGTTATCCTGATCCAGGATAATACCTTCTGCAAGGAGAAGTCTCGATTGTTGATGCATGTTAAGGCGCACAAAATCATAGAACGACTGCAGGTTTAAAGTAGAGAGTAATGTATTTTTCTTCATGTTTTAATTTTTTATAAAGGTACGGTCGTTTATATCCTGTATCAATCCGCATAGGAAGATGCTATTACACATGTAAGATTTTTTGAAATAAATTAAAAGGCTGGGAATGATCAAAACGCTGCCTATCAGAAATGAAGGATCAGTAGCCTAAGGGCTAAACCTTAACAAGCAACATCATTGCCCACTCGTTTTCATTTTGGGTAGAAAGGAAATTAAAATTATAATTCTGAGACACCAATTTTAACTCTTCAATATCAGTTGTAAAAAAACCGCTCAGGAAAAGCTTGCTTCCTGGCTTCATAATTTTAGCATAAGAAGGAATCTGTGCCTTTAAAATATTTTTATTAATGTTTGCAAGAATAACATCAAAAGGTCTTTGGCTTTCTAAAAGATCTGCATCCCCCTTCTTTAGTATAATCGAAGGATAATTATTTGTCGCGCAGTTTTCACGCGCATTCTCAACGCTCCATTCATCTATATCAATACCTGTTACTTCTCCTGCGCCCAACATTTTTGCCAGAATGGCCAGAATGCCCGTACCTGTCCCCATATCCAGCACACGCTTTCCTTCAAGCGTTGTTGAAAATAATTCTTTACACATTAACCGGGTAGTCTGGTGGTGACCGGTACCAAAGCTCATTTTAGGCATGATCACGATCTCCTGTTTTACAGTAAGGTTTTTTTTGTGAAAAGGCGCGCGGATACACAAGAGATCGTCTACAACTACAGGCTCAAAATTCTTTTCCCACTCTGCATTCCAATTCGTAGCCGCAATCTTTTCCACACGATAGGTAAATGTAAAATCTTCGAACAGGAACTCCGAAAAATCTAAATTGTTTGCATCTTCCTGCTTAATATATGCGGTAAAACCTGTTTCGGAATGGTCAAAACTTTCAAAACCCTGATCCGAGATCATGGCAACTAAAATCTCCGAGCCCGGTTGGGGCGGGACTACCGTAAACGTATAGGCTAAATAACTCATGAAAAGGATTCCATGATGATACAAAAATCTTCAGCTTTTAAGCTGGCCCCGCCAATGAGACCACCATCCACGTCGGGACAGGAAAATAATTCCCGGGCGTTTTGTGCATTACAGCTTCCTCCATATAAAATAGAAATATCCTTGGCCGCACCTTCAGAAAAAAGTGTGGAAAAAGTTTTTCGTACAAAAGCATGCATCTCCTGGGCCTGTTCAGGACTAGCCGTCTCGCCGGTACCGATAGCCCATACTGGTTCATATGCCAGTACCAAATCATTTATACAGTCCTTCGGAAAATGTCTTAATACTTCTTCGAGTTGTTTTTTTACTGTTTCAAAATGCGTATTGTTTTTTCTTTGGGCTAATTGCTCGCCAAAACAAAAGATCACCCCTAATTGATTCTCAAGTGCCTGTTTGATCTTTAATACAAGCTGCTCATTTGATTCCAAAAAATAAGCCCGCCTTTCGCTATGTCCCACCAGGACATAAGAAGCACCTGCAGATTCAATCATGCTGGCGGATACCTCACCCGTAAAAGCCCCCTTTTCATGTTCACTGCAGTTCTGCGCCCCCACATAAAAATCAGTTGAATCTTCTAAGATCACACTCAGCATCTGGAGATAAGGGAACGGCGGGAATATTAGCTTTTGAATCCCGGTAATAGTGGCCGATCTTTCTTTAATAGCAATAGCAAGGTCGAACGCCTCTACCCAGTTTAAATTCATTTTCCAGTTACCTGCAACTATTTTTTTTCTACTCATTTTCAATTTATTTTACTCTTACTCTAGGGTCTAAAATTCCATAAATAACATCCACAAAAATATTAATAACTACAAATATAGAGGCAAAAATCAAAGTAGCGCCCATTACCACCGGAAGGTCATTGTTATTTAAAGCATCTACTACCTCGTTACCAATCCCTTTCCAGCTAAAGATCTTCTCCACAAAAACCGCACCGGCCATCAGGGCTGCAAACCAGCCCGAAATAGCCGTTACAACAGGGTTTAAAGCGTTTTTCAATGCGTGCTTAAAAACGATACGGCTAAACGATAAACCCTTTGCTTTTGCTGTACGGATATAATCCTGCGATAAAACATCGAGCAAAGAGCTGCGGGTAAGCTGTATCACAATACTCAATGGCCTTACTCCCAAAGTAAGAGCAGGAAGTATCAGGTTTTTTAATTTTAATTCTTCCCCGTTCCATACATCAAAATCGTACAGACTGCCGGAAGGATTTAAACCGGTGAAATCCGCCAGCACATAGCCGAACAGCCAGGCAACAATTAATCCTACCAAAAATGAAGGCGCACTCATCCCAAATACCGTAGCGAAAAAAAAGATACCCCTGTCCAGAAGAGAATTTTTCTTTACAGCCGTAACAATGCCCAACAGAATTCCAATAACCGAAGCGATTAAAACAGCTGTAAAAGCCAGCACCGCTGTCTCGGGCAGCGTCTCCCTTATTATTTCAGAAACATTCCGTTTCGTAATATAACTTCTTCGCAGGTAAGGATACTTCAGAATTACTACCTCACTTTTTCCTATCGTAAACAAGGGTGTCCAGTCATACTTATCAGGATTAAGATATGCCAGGTGCTCCTTTTCTTCATAGTTGTGAAGAGAAACGGGTGAAAGGTCGTTTAAATAATTGAGGTATTGATTCAGGATAGACCTGTCGGTTCCCAGGTCTTTGTGAATGGCATCTATTGCATCTTTGTTAGCCCTTTGACCCAGCATCACCGAGGCTGGATCGCCCGGCAGGATATTGAATAAAAAGAAGATCGTGGTAACTACTCCTAAAAGTACCATTACTCCATAAAAGAATTTCTTTAAAACAAATTTTACCACGCTAAACAGCCACTAATATAATATTTTATATGGACGGATTCCGCCTCTGGCATTTCTACTTTTTAAACGATCATTAACAGTACCAATCGCTGCATTCGTTTAGAAAAAGATGTGAAATTTTACTTGTTCTTAAATATCCTGATATGTGCATTGTATACAGCGTTATATCCTTATTTTTGCAGGTACAAATTCCATTTGTGAATACCCGCAAAATCATACTTATACTTCTTATACTTTGTCTCGCTCCGGTTATCCTGAACTCGCAGAAGATTGGGCTGGTATTGAGCGGTGGCGGCGCAAGCGGCATGTGTCATATAGGAGTATTAAAAGCACTGGAGGAAAATAACATCCCGATCGATTATATATGCGGCACTTCTATTGGTGGTCTTATTGGGGCCTATTATGCCATCGGCTACTCCCCGGGCGAAATTGAAAAACTGGTACGGACTTCGTTTTTTGGCAGTATTCAGCGTGGTGAACTCCCCGTGAAGTATGAATACATGAGCAAAAAAAGAGAAGAGTTTGCAGGGTGGGTAACATTTAAGTACGATTTAAGAGATAATTTTCTTAAGAACCTTCCCACCAATGTCATTAATTCCATGCCGATTGATTATTACCTGATGGAAACCTTTACAGGTGTTGCCAATAAGATGCATAATAATTTTGACAGCCTGTTTGTTCCTTACCGCTGCGTGGCAGCAGATATTGAATTTAAAAAATCAGTCGTTTTTAAAAGTGGCGATTTACCGAGTGCCATCAGGGCAAGTATGAGTTATCCTTTTTACCTGCGCCCCATTTCGATTGAAGGAAAGTTATTGTTTGATGGTGGCCTTTACAATAACTTTCCAACGGATGTTATGTTGAATGATTTTAATCCTGATTTCATTATTGGCTCTAATGTTGCTGAAAAAAATGTAAAGCCCGATGAAGACAATTTGTATTTGCAGCTAAGGAGTTTGCTGATGAGCCAGACGAATTTTAGTCCCGTATGTGAAAACGGCGTACTTATTGAGCCCTGGAGCGATGTAAATGTTTTTAATTTCGATAACGTGCAGCGGCTTATCGATAGCGGGTATATTTCTACACTGCGCGCCATCCCCGAAATAAAAAAACAGATCGCCGCGCGCGCAAATGCAGAGGAGCTTTCGAGAAAACGCGAGCGCTTTAAAAACCACCAGAAACTTGACGGGATCAAATTTGTAGATGTTGAAGTGGTTGGCCTCAATAAGAACCAGTCTACCTTTATTAAAAAGAGTTTATTTTTTAACAACAAACCCTTTACACTCGAGCAGCTCAAAAGACGTTATTTTAAACTGGCTGGCGAAGACAAAATAAAAAACATCTTTCCCGTCACGCGCCTTGACTCTTCTTCCGGCAACTATAAACTTAAATTGCTGGGAAAAAAAGAAAAGCCATTTTACATTGAACCCGGGGCCATTATTTCCAACAGACCTATAAGCGAAGCGTTTCTGGGATTGCAATACAATTACCTGGGTAAGATCGGCTTTAGTGCCTATTTAAACGGGTACCTGGGGAAACTAAACACCAGTACTTATGGCCGCCTGCGCTTTGATTTTCCAGGACGTATTCCTTTTTTCATTCAGCCTTCCTTTACGCTTTCGCGCTGGGATTATTTTAGCAGCAGCGCCCTGTTCTATAGTTTCGAGAAACCGGCCTACCTGATCCAACTGGATAAATTCGGCGAGCTGAAGGTTGGTTTGCCTGTTGGGAATATTTCTCAGTTTAACGTTGCTGGGGGTTTTACGGAATGGAAAAACCAATATTACCAGACAAGCGATTTCACAAAACAAGATACTGCGGACGTAACGTACTTTGATTACTGGTACATTCAGGGGTGTTACCAGATAAATACGCTTAACAGGAGGATGTATGCCACTGAAGGCACGTTGCTGAGTGCAAGGGCGCGCTACCTTCAGGGACAGGAAAGTTTTTACCCCGGTAATACAAGTACCGATACGATGCAATTTAAAAATAAAAACCAGCCACCCTGGCTTCAGCTTAAACTTACTTTTGATAATTATGTCCGCACATTTAAAAAATTCAAGCTAGGAATTTTTATGGAAGGCGTTTATTCCACACAAAGTTTTTTTAGTAATTATAAATCTACTATTCTATCAGCACCGGTATTTAATCCTACTCCGGAAAGTCAGACATTTTTTCTGGATGCTTACAGGGCCCACAACTATTTTGCGGGTGGAATTAAAGCGATTACAAGTCCAACAAAAAGCTTCGATATAAGACTGGAAGCATATATTTTTCAGCCCTACAAATCCATACGTGAAAATTCAAAAGGAAAAGCAGAGTATACTTCGGCGTTTCTATACCGTTATTTTTCAGGGATGGCAACACTCGTTTATAACAGTGCGATAGGTCCAATTAGCGTTGGCATTAATTATTATGATCAAAACAAATACAACTTCTCGCCGTTTTTTCATATCGGGTATATTATCTACAACCATAAATCCATTGACTAAAAGTTAAGGCAAAAAAAAACCGCTTTTCAGCGGTTAGTTAATTTTAAAATTCATCCTCGTTAAAGAAAAAGTCATCCTTGGTAGGATAAT
>JAYSYG010000691.1:0-2860 GCA_043716685.1 Sphingobacteriaceae bacterium
AAATTAGTGATTTTATTGTGTTTGTCAATAATAGTAATTTTGTTGGTATCTATTCCAAAGCCGCTTCCTGCATCGGTAGCAGAATTAGCAACTACCAGGTCAAGGTTTTTATTTTTTAATTTTTGTTTGGCGTATTCCTCTATATTGTTTGTTTCGAGAGCAAAACCAACCAAGCACTGTTTTGTTTTTTGCTCGCCAAGCGCATATAGAATATCCTTTGTTCTTACGAGATCAAGCTTAAAACTCTCATCTTTCTTTTTTATTTTAAAGTCGCTTACGCTGGCCGCCTTATAGTCTGCAACTGCCGCGCTACAAATCACAATGTCCTTATCCTTAAAATTGGAGACACTTGCTTCATACATCTGGTCACTGCTTTCAACCCTGATGATCTTTATACCTTTATTTTTAACCACTACCTCTGAAGGACCTAACACGAGCGTTACGGTAGCGCCTTTTTCAGCAAGGGTTTCAGCAAGGGCCACGCCCATTTTACCACTGCTCCTGTTTCCAATAAACCGAACCGGGTCAATGGCTTCATAAGTTGGGCCGGCATTTACCAGGGCTGATTTTCCTTTTAGAGGAAGATCTTTTGAAAAAAAATCGACAAGGTAATCCACTATGTGTTCCGGCTCTGCCATCCTGCCCTCGCCTGCCAAACCACTGGCCAGCTCGCCTGTTTCTGCAGGAATGATCTCATTACCAAAAGACCTGAGTGTCTCCAGGTTTTTTTTCACAGTGGGATGCTGGTACATGTCCAGATCCATTGCAGGGGCTACAATGCTTTTTGTGCGTGCCGAAAGATAGGTGGCCAATAAAACAGAATCACAAACACCGCTTGCCATTTTAGCAAGGGAATTGGCGGTTAAAGGCGCTATGAGTAAAACGTCCGCCCATTCTGCAAGGTGTACGTGATTATTCCAGTTAAAATCTTTATCAAAAAAATCGGTCAGTACTTCATTTTTGCTCAATACCGACAATGTTTGCGGCGTAATAAATTGTGTTGCGGAAGCCGATAAAATAACCTTTATTTCAGCACCCTGCTTAACCAGGAGCCTTACCAGGTGGGCGCATTTGTATGCTGCAATTCCACCGGTTATTCCTAAGATTATTTTTTTATTCTGAAGCATCCGTATTGTATGAATGGAAAAAGGCAGTAAAACGATGCTTACTGCCTTTTATACTCTTTATTTTAATTTATTAAGTGTCCCGATAGTCACCGGGATATTCCGCTTCATTATGGTTTAACTTCTTTGCTTGGGTTACGGTAATATACCTTTTCTTCAAGAAACTCCTGGATCGAGATCAGGGTTGGTTTTGGTAATTTTTCGTAATGTTTCGAAATTTCAATTTGTTCCCTGTTTTCAAAAACTTCTTCCAGATTGTCGGTATGACTGCTGAACTCCTGCAATTTACCCGATAATTCTTCTTTAATTTCAGAACTGATCTGGTTCGCACGTTTACTCATAATGGACACCGCTTCGTAAATATTACCGGTTGGACCGTCAAATCTGCGAATATCACGTGTTACAATGCTGTTTTCTGCGTTTGTTTTTTTAAAATCCATGTTAATTTAAATTATCTTTTAAGCGTTTACTACTATTATAAATACTTTCTGAGCGGCTAAGGTACGAACTTTTAGGGTATAAATCTACGAATTTCACATAATTTTCGATGGCAAAGTTAAGCCGCTCTTCTTTTTTAGAGTGAATACTGTTCAGCGCAAGGGTATAATAAGAGTCTATAATGAGGTAATACAACTCATCATTGTAATTGCTGGAAGGGTATTCTTTGATAAAATTCTTTGCGGAAACAACTGTAGCTTTCCAGTCGCTTATCTTATAATACTGTTTGGTGATTTCGTAATCTTTACGCTCGAGCTTTCCTCTCAATTGGTCAATAAGGAGATTGCAGGTGTCTAATTTTGTACTTTCGGGGTAAGTATCTATAAAAGACTGAAATTCCTTAATGGCATTTTTGGTGTAGGTTTGATCCAGTTTATAGTTCGGGGAATTTAAAAAATAGCAATACGCATTCATGTAATAACACTCTTCTACATGCTTACCATTGGGAAATTGACGCGTGTAATTTTTAAAATGGTACTGACCAAGTATAAAATCACCCAGATTATATTCGCTCCAGGTATAATAATAATATACTTCCTCTGCCTTGTCGGTGCCTTTTACAACAGGAATTAATTCTTCATACAATTGTGAGGACCTGATATAATATTCCTTATCATAATACTCTTTTGCTTTTTTTAATTTTAGTTCATAGTCGGAGCTTTTGAGAAGCTTGTTGTAGTGGTCACATGACGTAACAAGCACGGCAAAAAATAAGATAAGTATGGCTGTTTTTTTCAAAGGTGTAAATTTAGTCTTTTAAAGCTTAAAATCTTCAACTAAGACGTGTATTTATGTATTTTGTTACAGGAAGTCTTTCACATTAACAATTTTTAGTCTGGTTTAATTTTTATATAGATAAATCATATGTCATAAGGAAGTCTATTTGACCCTACAAAAAAGCCCCTCCAATTAATGGAAGGGCTCTTTATAAGTGAGAATTATTTAATTCTAATTCATGATCTTTATAGATCTTGACTCATTATTTGTGTCCGTAATTTTTACAAGATAATTACCGGAAGGTTCGTTCGAAAGATCAACGGTTGCACTTTCATCTGTTGCCATTTGAGTAAAGACAACTTGACCAATTGCATTATACACTGTTATAACATTTGTTCCTGCTAAACCTGTAATAGTTGATTTACCATTTACACTTGGGTTAGGGAATAATTTAATATCATAACCATTAGATGTATTTGAAGATAAACCGGTACATGCACTAACACTCACAGAAACAATAA
>JAYSYG010000692.1:0-2859 GCA_043716685.1 Sphingobacteriaceae bacterium
TAATCGCTCCAGGAAATTGCCACTGTTACATTTCCGATCGCATACTCCATAATCAGCGCCCAGCCAATGATCCAGGCAAATAACTCCCCGAAGGCTACATAACTGTAGGTATAAGCGCTTCCACTAACCGGGATAAGCGAAGCAAATTCCGCATAGGCAAAGGCTGCAAAACTACAGGCCAGGGCGGTAAAAATAAAAAGAAAAATAACTCCGGGACCGGCATTCGCACTGGCGTTCCCTATCGTTGAGAAAATTCCGGCGCCAATAATCGCAGCAATTCCAAACGCTGTAAGATCTTTTACCCCGAGGTGTTTAGCCAATGAGCCGTGCGAGTTTGCATCTTCTTCGCGTCTTTTTAAAATGGACTCAATGGATTTTTTTCTGAAAAGGCTCATTCGTTTTTTAGATCGTTACTAAATATACAAAGTATATTTTTAACGGCAATTAGTTCAGATGGGATAAGATTCAAAGGGTTTGATTTCCATAAAGCGATTAGGTTCTGATAAAGGTTTAAAACCGAATTGCTCATAAAGGCCGCGCGCATCTTTAGTGGCGAGCATAAACCTTCTCAACTTCTTAAAGGGCGCATAGTCCATTATAAAAGTCATAAGTTCTTTTGAAAGTCCTTTGCCACGGTATTCTTTTAAGATAAACACATCTGCTAAGTACCCAAAACTTGCCAGGTCAGTGATCACGCGCGCATAGCCAAGCTGGCGACCATCTGTATAAATACCAAAACAAAGACTTCCTTTAATAGAATCTTGAACAACAGTAAGTGGAATGTTTTTTGCCCAGTAACTCTCCTCACTCAGGTAAGTATGGATCATACCGATCTGAAGTTTTGATTTATCAGTACTAAAGAGGTAATCGCCGTTAGTTTTTTCGTAATGCATCTTATAGATTATTTACAACAACCAGGTATTTATTTTTCGGGTCAAAAACAAAGCGGCTAATTTTTTTTATCCCAAAAGAAGAGAGGTCGTACAACAGAATCCAGCTTTGTTTAGATATGTCATAACGCATAAGCCTATTGTCTTCTGATTTTAGTAAGCCAAGCGAAGGGTGCCACACCACATCTTCATTCACGGAAGGATATTCAGTATATTTAGCTGCCTTACGTAAAAGAAAATTGTATGTATAAAAGATAACGTGCGTAGAATCCTTTGTTCCATAAATAAGGGTATGCCTGTTGATGGCCCGAAAGGTTCTGACAGGAGAATCTGCCAGCCATTTGTCTTCTTTGGTGCTTTTTATATAATAGCGGAGTGAGTGTGGATTTGTAAGCTTGTAGTAAATAACGGTATCTGAATTTAAAAAAGTAAAATACCCTACAGAGTCCATGTCAAATTTTTTATCATCAAGTCCTGAAGCTGTATTAATAAAATGAATACGCTGAGAACTATCTGCTTCCACTACTACTGAGGCAATAAAACGTCCTTCATCTACAAGTGTAGGGGAGTATTCGCTGACTCTTGTTTTAGTGAAAGGTACATTTTTCCTGGCGCCGATGTCATAAAAATAAATATCAGCTTGTTTGTCTTCCCGCACGCTCACATAATAAATTCTTTTACTGTCTTCAGAGAAGGAAGGCTGATTGTCGTAACCTTCCCGGTTAGTAATGTTCAGAGGTTCTTTTAAAATGGATTGTTTTAGTTTATCTACGCCGATCGTAAACAACCACAGGTCGGTATTAGGCAATTGTGCTTTTGCAACCCACAAGGTTAGCATAAAGGTGAGTATGCTAAGATTTTTGAGCATCCAGTTTTAAGAAATATTTATTTACTATAATAAAAACAACTGTGCCGAATAAAAGTCCGTCCACCATGCCCACAAAAACATCCGCGGGATAGTGTACCCCTAAATAGATCCTGCTATATCCAACTACAACCGGATAAATGTAAAGAAGTAGTTTGTAACTTGTAGGAATCCATTTCACACATAAAAAAATAAAGGTTATTAATCCAAATGTATTAGCAGTATGCGAAGAAAAGAACCCGAATTTACCGCCAGAGTATTTATTCACCGTATGTACCTGCTCTTTTATTTCAAGATTGTGACTGGGCCGGTAGCGTTGTACCCCATGTTTAATAGTATTGGAAGACAAGTCTGTACAGGCAACAACGATCGCGCACCCGAGAACAAATTCTACCGCTTTTTTGATTGGGAATTTTTTATAGAAAGAGTACGCAACTACGAATACGATCAGGTAAGTGTGCCACGATTTACTCATGTGCCACATAAAGGTATCCAGCAAAGGGGTGTGAAGCGAGTTTATTTTCAGGAACAAAGCCCTGTCAAGCATTTCTAACCAATCAATCATGGTTAAAAGTAATAAAAATAAAGAAATAATAAAGGACTAAGAAGCTTTGGTACAGGCAAGTGTTTCAATCTGGCTTTGCGCTTTTTTTAATTTGCTAATGGCACCATAACCCCCCTGAACATCGGTTAGATTAGTAAAACCTTTTGCTTTTAAAATAGAAGCTGCGATCATACTCCGGTATCCGCCGGCACAATGCACCATGTAGGGATGCGATTTATCAAGTGCGTCGGCCCAATCATAAATAAAATCAAGGGGTTCGCTAACGGCATTTTTTAAATGTGCAGATTCGAACTCACCAGGTTTACGCACATCCAGTGTTTTGTATCCCGAGATGTATTGACCAATAAATTCTTCCGCGGGAATGCTTTTGATCTGTTCTATTTTTTTTCCGGTATTTTTCCAACTGTTTATCCCGCCTTTTAAATAACCGATACAATTATCATATCCCACACGCGATAAACGCATCACAGTTTCTTCTTCTTTCCCTTCCGGGGTTATCAAAAGTATTGGTGCTTTAATGTTCAGAATAAGTGTTCCTA
>JAYSYG010000693.1:0-2857 GCA_043716685.1 Sphingobacteriaceae bacterium
TGGAAGATGAGTTCAGAGGACATTTCAAAACTTGTAGACAATCATTTTACTACCAATATAGGCGGCAAGCTTGTATCTTCAACAGCTAAAGAAAAAAAGTTTTATGCAAAGCAGGATGTTTATCTGTTTAATGAGCATCATACACTTATTAAAAAAACCACCACCAACTTGTTCGGAACATTTGTATTTGAAGACATTAAACCCGACCACAGGTATTTTATAGGGATAAACCCCAGTAACATTCCTGGTGAAAGAGTTGACCTGCTAAGCAAAGAAGATAATTTTATTGGTTCGCTTGACAGTTTTGTTGAGGGGAAACCAGCAATGAAGATCAACTCCAGCTATAATAAAGTGTTTAATGATGCTTCGGTAGATGAAGAGGAAATGAAGATGGATGTAAAAGCTACCATATATGGCGACAATGTTAACACACCTATTGGAAAATTAAAGATTATACTCCTTAATGACAACTACGAAGTAATTGATAGCGCTCTGACTGACAATTTTGGAACATTTAAATTCAAATACCTTCCTTTTCTAAAACGGTTTTACTTAAGTGCAGAGAATACTGACAACATCCTGGATGTTTTTAAGGACATTATTATTTATAGTAACGATGATAATCTTATTAAGATCATGACCCATCAGAAAGGTGCTAAATTCTCTTATAAGCCTGTTAACGCCGAAATGTCAAGAATGCGCGACCTTGAACTGGAAGACCCATGGCTGGAGTTTGTTGACGCGAAAAACCCCTCTTCTCAGAAAAGAAGCATTACCGAGCCAGCAAAATCTATTGTTGAGAATATATTATTCGAAAGCGGTAAATATGATCTCACTCCGCAGGCGCGGGAGATCCTGGATAAGATCATTCTTGTTCTTAACACAAATAAACAGTTGAAAATAGAAGTCGGGGCGCATACCGACAGCAAAGGAAATGAAGTATCAAATTTAAAGCTAAGTCAAATGCGAGCAAAAACCGTGCAGGATTATATTGGCAAGTCCGGGATAGATATAAAACGTATCATCTCCAAAGGATATGGCGAATCCAAACTTTTAAATAAATGTAAAGATAATGAACCCTGCAATGAACTGGAACACGCGCAAAACAGGAGAATAGAATTTAAAATACTAGGAGAATAGAATAATGAAAACCACTGAAATAAACTTTAAAGTTACTGTTGACGAAAATAATTTACCGCATTCAATTAAATGGAACGCGCCCGATTCGGGAGAGGCAAGCGAATGCAGTAGCCTGATGATCGCTTTATGGGACACGAAGGAAAATAACACTCTGAGAATAGACCTTTGGACGAAGGATATGATGATTGATGAAATGAAAAAATTCTTTCACCAGAACGTCATGACACTTACAGATACCTATATACGCGCTACCGGGGATGAAGCAACGGGTAAAAAAGTAAAAACTCTTTTTTCAGAGATCGGAAAAGAAATCGGGGTTTTGAAATAAACAGGTAACCTCTTAAAGAGCTGGTTTCCTGTTCTCAAAAAAACTAAAATTTACATTTCCGTATTTTCTAAGCTGAGTAAATCCTTCCAGGTTTTCCAATTTGGTTCTCGGACCGTGTTCTATTATCAGCAAACCATTTTCTTTTAATAATTTTCTTTCAAAAACAAGTTTGTGAATATCGGGTATTTCTTTAAGGTCGTAAGGAGGATCTGCAAAGATCAAATCAAATGTGAGCGTAGAGGCTTTTAAAAAATCAAAGACATCATTTTTAATCGCATTAATATTAAAATCTAATTCTTTACTAATTGTTCTTAAAAAGCCCGAGCATTTAAAATGTTTGTCTATACTTATTATTTCCTTACTTCCACGGGATGCAAATTCCATGGAAATATGCCCGGTACCGCTGAACAAATCAAGTACATGTAGTTCTTCAAAATCCAGTTTATTGGAGAGAATATTAAACAGCCCTTCTTTTGCAAAATCGGTAGTAGGTCGAACGGGAAGATCTTTTGGCACCTTAATGGTTTTTCCCTTATGGGTACCGCCTATAATTCGCATAAATGCTGATTTAATAAGGTAAAATAAAAGTGCTGGGGAAGGTCTGCAAGATCACTATTTAATTTTACAGAGGGGTCGCAGACACAAAAATAAACGTGTTTCATGTATTTTTTTATACTCTTTATAAGTTCGTCTGACAAACTCCTCTGTGCTGCTACAGATAATTTAACATGAAGCGGATCAAGATTAAATTGTTCGAGTGTAAACAACAAGTAATACAGAATATCTTCATTGTTCTCAAAACTAAAAACATTATAGAATATAAGTTCGTTTTTTTCTTTTGCTGCTAATTCAATATACCCGTCTCCAATGTTCAGATACACATTGCTGTTCAGAAGAGAATGCTGACTAAAAAAAAGTCCAATACTAACAGCTCCAAGGTGCCTTATTGAAACATTCGGAAAAGTCTTTTCAAAATAATTTATCAATTCCATTTCAATTGTAAAACAAAAACTAAGGTTTTTTAATTTATGCTGTAAAGAACGCCTCACCTGTTCGGTACCCGTTGCAAATTTAAGCAATGGCTTTACATCTGTGTTTTCAGCAAACACCTCAGGCATCATGGTAAATTCATTATTCAGGAAACAGACATTTACCTTTTCAAATTTTTTCTGATGTAATAAATAATTATTTACGAGGAAAGAAATTTTATCCGTAATGTCAAAAGCAGAATTTGCGAGATGTATTATTTCAACGTGACATAATTCAACTATATTTTTAAAATTATTTGTTGAAATTGCATACATAAACGAACCCGGTGCCACAACGAGCGATATACTGAGAGCTTCTGCTCCCGAAGACTTTTCGCTGTAATAGTTCCTGGTTATATAC
>JAYSYG010000694.1:0-2831 GCA_043716685.1 Sphingobacteriaceae bacterium
ACTCAAAAGAAATTGCATCAGCAATGAAAAAAAACAGGAAATAAATAAAAATCTCTTATACTAAAATATCTAGAAAGAATATGAACTACAGAAAAGGAACAAAGAATGATGTAGAACAATTGCGGGCATTGGGGCTTGCATCATACGGACAATTTAAGATAGTTCTCGGCGATGAAGGATGGAAGAAAATGGCATCGACCTGCGGAGATGAAAATACGTACTTAAAATTGCTGGAAATAGCGGAGTGCTTTGTCTGTGAGGACAAAGGAAAAATAATAGGTATGGCTTTTTTAATACCTAAGGGCAACCCGGTTGCTTTTTTTGAGGCCGAATGGGCCTATATACGGCTGGTAGGTGTTGATCCCACTTATGAAGGAAAAGGAATTGGAAGAAAGTTGACACAACTTTGTATTGACTTTGCAAAGAAATCAGGAGAAAAAGTACTTGTACTGCACACTTCGGAGTTTCAGAATGCAGCGCGCCATATTTATGAAAGTATGGGATTTAAAAAATTTAAAGAGCTCGATCCTATTTACAATAAAAAGTACTGGCTTTATAAACTTGATCTGTATATTTTAAAACAGTGAACAGTGAGAAAATAAATACGTATCGGTTTAAGTTTTTGAGTAAAGGTGTTCGGAGTTGTCTATTTATTTAACTGTTGCGCTACTTCAATAAAATCGGTTACTTCAATAATTTCTTTTAACGCCATATAAAGCTGGTCGAGATCTGCCTGAGTGTTAAAACCATTAATTGAATACCGGAGATAGGCATTATCGCCATGAACCATTACCGGAATTTCAATGTTATAGGTTTGAAATAAATAACGCTGTAACCGTTCAGCGCTTAACGGTTTAATAGGGACACTGAACATTTGCCCTAAAAATTCGTCCGTGATCGGGCATAAAGGTTTTGCGCCAAGCAGATCGCAAAAGCGCTGCGCATTTTTCTGAACCAGTTCCCTGCTTTTTGCAGCTACTTTTTCCCAGTCATTTTCTTTTAAAAATTCTATGGCTCTTGGAACCGTAAGGAAGGGAGAAAAATCGCGCGTTCCCTGCATCTGGTGATAATCTAAATATTGTGAGGAAGAAGGAAAGGCGGTTTCGTAACCCCAGCTTACAACTAGCGGGTCAAACTGACCCTGGAATTCTTTTTTCACATAGAGGAAGGAACAGCCTTTTGGCGTGAGCATCCATTTATGACAGGCCCCGGTATAAATGTCCGCTTCTATTTCTGCAAGATTAAGAGGAATGTGTCCCGGAACATGTGCCCCGTCGACAATAGTGAGCAGACCTTTTTGTTTAGCGATGGCGCAGACTTCTTTTACCGGCAGGATCAGAGCCGTAGTGCTGGTGATCTGGCTAATAAAAATGGCTTTGGTGTTAGCGGTTAATCCTTTAAAAAAATCTTCAATAATTTTTTCTTTGGAGACTAAGGGAAGATGAATGTGCTGGCGTACATATGTAGCACCTGCCTTTTTAGTATAATAGCTCCAGGTACGGTCAAGAGCGCCATATTCAAGATCGGTGCTTAGTATTTCATCACCGGCGTTGAGTTTTAAACTTTTAGCAATAATATTAATCGCATAAGAAGGATTGGGAACGTACACCAGGTCATCTGCGTTGCAATTAATGTAAGCTGCCAGAGCTTCCCGCGATTCTTTCAGATATCTGACACCACGTACGGCAATAAATTGTACCGGATCCCGCTCAAGTTCCAGTTGCCATTTTTGATAGTCTTCAAAAACTGGTTTGGGGCAGGCTCCGAATGAACCGAAATTCAGAAAAGTAATTTCCGGGTTCAACAGGAATTTTTCTTTTAAATCATTCACGTGTTTTAAATTTTGTTGGGGACAGTAAAAATATAAAATTTAAACGTTAAAGTGTCCTAAAGCCTCAAAGAGTTAATATCTGAGGGAATTTGTTAATTAAACGGATTTAGATTTTTAGTAGTTCATCACGTCAAAAAAGCAGTTTGTCCCTGCGCCTGCTGGCTGTAACATGCACACCTCTTTAATATTCCGGTAAATAGTCCTGCTTACAATAACGGAAGTAATAATTACTGCGGTGAGCAACAGGACCTGCAAAAGTGATTTAATGTTGATGGTCTTCATGATGTATAGTTTTAATTTGTTGGATCAAAATTACTTTTACGGAAGCCTTTTTAATAATTACAAATTGCACGGAGTGTTACGATTACTGCGAAAAGAAGAGAAAGACCTTAAATTGAAGGCGAGTCTTTTCCTTTTTTTTGTTTAGCCAATAAGAAAGGAGGTTGTTTTTGCGATTTTTGCAAATACAGAGAATCGTATTTGGATAAGATCATAAAAATGTTTCTTTTTTGGAAATTTAAAGAATACGAATTTCACGAATAAGGGTAATTATAAGTGAGAGACACTCATTGCCTTATGTAAAAAGAACAGGAAAGTTTTTTCGAAGATTCGGATTGTCTTTTTATCTCAACGTTATTCAAGTAGCGGAATTATTTTTTTCTTCCAGAATGGCCTTACTATTTTATTCTCTTTGCTACTCAACAATAACAACACGAATGTAGCGATTAAACAAAAACAAGTCGCCTGTATGGAACCTTCCGGCCCGAAAGTACCCCCTGTATACCAATCTGCCCCTTCAATTTTTGTTGTTAATAAGGACCTGCTCATTGTGTTACCTGAAACAACTGCTCCGAATATTCCTGCCTGTGTAAAATTCCATGCGAAATGTATCGCAATGGGAAACCATAAATTTCCTGACCAGATGTATGCCGCTGCAAGGAACAGACCAGCCTGTAATGCAAGTCCAACAGCCGCTGTAACTGTGCTGTTAGGATTTCCC
>JAYSYG010000695.1:0-8669 GCA_043716685.1 Sphingobacteriaceae bacterium
ATCTGGAATCTTAGCATTACAAACGCTCCCGAATATTATTTTCTGGAAATGAACAAGACATGCAGAAATAAAGCCTGTTACAATTTTAAATTTCCAATATCTGATTTGGAAGAAGCTATTAAATTATGTAAAGAACTATCAGAAAATTTCGGCACGCCTCCCTGCGAAATGCTCTCTTTAAAAGATTTAAATTCCTCAAAATCCCTTTTTCTTGCTGTACACATTCATCCTGAGTTTAATTTCACTGCGAAAACAAACAAAAAGCCTGCTTTAACGCAGGAGCTTGTTCTTAATTTTGTTTAGACCAGAAGTACCATAGTTTATAGAACACGTGATTTATCGCAAAATTCTTATCTTGTCACACTAAATTACGTCTATTAAAACTATACTTTATACTGCTAGTATTTCGTTCATCCTTTTGCTGTTCGCGGTGTTTTTTACGCCTTTGCCATTTACCGCCTGTTCACCGCACAGTATATGGTGTTCAATAGCTTATGCGTTTACACGTTCGGGGGGACCAACCGGTTTTTTTATCCTTTTACTTCTTACAGGTATATGTTATGCTTCCAGCGCTGGGTCATTAAAAGAAAAAGTGACAGTGTTTTTGAAATCGGTTATTTCCCTGGTAATATTTTTTGGTGTTCTCGCATTTATTAATGAACGGTATACCAAGCCTATCCTTAAGTCACAACGACCAAGCCATCTCTATATGCTTAACCAGACAGGATTGAGCAGCACCATAGATTCTTTATACGAACTGGACAAAAATGCGCGCAAAGAATTTTTTGAAATACTTTTAAGAACGCATCCCCTGGAGTTTAAGCAGATTGATCCTGAGATCCAGGCCCATTGGGTTAATGAAGCCGGTTTTTCATTCCCGAGTGGTCATACATTTAATGCTTTTTCGTTTGCGATGATCCTTGCTTACGCAATCTATTTTAACCGTAGTTTCCCGAAGTTAAGTAAGTTATTTTTTATACCTTTTGCCTGGGCCTTGCTGGTGGGTATTTCACGGGTGGCCATGGGCGCCCATACTGCCTTTGATGTTACCGCAGGCGCAACGTTAGGAATTGTTTTAGGATCTGTTTTTTTATACATTGACAGGACCAGGCACTGGTTAACACGAAAAGATTAAAATATGAATATACTTTACGGGGTTCCGGGAGAAGGAATGGGGCATGCAACGCGGAGCAAGGTAGTGATAGATCATTTAATTGAAAAGGGACATACTGTCTATGTTGTTTCCAGTTCAAGGGCATTTGTGTTTTTGGATAAGGCATTTCCGGGAAGAGTAATTGAAATTAAAGGCTTTCATTTTGCCTATAAAAACGCGGAGGTCTCCAAAACAGCTACTTTCCTGAGCAATCTTAAGTCTGCTGGTAAAAATTTTATTTACAACACATCGAAAAAATGGATGATAGAAAGATCATTTAATCCGGAAGTGGTTATAACTGATTTTGAAAGTTTTAGTTTTTTCTTTGCGATGGAACATCGATTGCCCATTTTAAGTATTGATAATATGCAGGTGATGGACCGTTGTGTACTCGATATTACTATCACCAAAGAAGAAAAGGGAAATTACCGGCTCGCAAAAAATATTGTAAAAGCGAAGGTTCCAGGCTGCGATCATTATTTTATCAGTAGTTTTTTTGATGCCCCAATAAAAAAGAAAAACACCAGCCTTATTCCGCCTATAATCAGGAAGGCTATCCAGGATGCAAAGGTCACAAAAGGAAAACATATTTTAATGTACCAGACCAGCAGCAGCTTAAAGACTGTAAAAGAAACCCTGTGGCTTTTGCCCGAAGAAACATTTTATGTGTATGGAATGAACATAGATGAAAAAGAAGGCAATGTAATCTTTAAACCCTTCAGCGAAGCTGACTTTATTGCAGATCTGGCGAGTTCAAAAGCCGTTATTGCGAACGGAGGATTTTCTTTTATTAGTGAAGCGGTTTATTTAAAGAAACCCATTTATTCTTTTCCGATCCAAAACCAGTTTGAACAGTGGATGAATGCCGCCTATATTGAGCGATCCGGATATGGCAGACATTTTAATACCCTGGCCCCAGATAGCCTGAAAGCCTTTTTGTATGACCTTACCGTTTTTGAAAAAAACTTATCAGCTTATACGCAAGAGGGTAATGAGATCTTATTTACTGATCTTGATCTGCTTTTAAAAAAAATAAGAGGTAAGAATAAATCCATACCAGCTTAAAGTGTTTCCTATCCGGGAAAAATAATACTCGTTTTCAGTTTTTGAGGTTAAAATCCCCTACTTGAGTGGTTTTCACACTTCTCTTGTCAAGCCTTATTTGGCGAGTTAAACAGGCTTTAGCACCTGTTAAAAAAAATCAAATTTGTAATTATTGGCATAAAGTTGACATGTTATGTCGTCCCTCATTTTAGTAAAAGAACAGTACATATCGCAAAATTCATATTTCATGACACTACATTACCTAAGAACAGTTTTTCTTTCAACTTTACTTCTGCTGGCCGTTGCGTTTAATGCGCAGATTATAAGCTCATTTGCAAATATTTACCAGGTAAATCAAAAGGGAGGGATTGTTTTTCTTTCCAATTCAGCGTTGGGTTGTTCGGCAAATCCACCTGCGTCAACCGGCACATGTCAGCTCGGGTCTATGCAGTTGCCACCAGTTGGAACAACACGTAACGATGATTACCCTAAGCCTCTTAAGAAATTTAATAAGAAGTACCACGATGGATCACTTACATTCAGCAGGGATGGAAATACAATGTTTTACTCGCGAGATAACTACAAACACAGAAGTAAAGAAGGGATCAGGAATTTAGAAATTTATGAATCACAATTTAAAGACGGAAAATGGAATAAAAAAATTGCTTTTCCTCTTAACAATAAAGAATATTCAATAGCTCAGCCAGCATTAAGTGCCGACGGAAGAGTTTTGTATTTTTCTTCAGATATGCCTGGTGGAAAGGGTGGTGCAGATTTGTACAGGATCACACGCGATTCAAGCGGTAAATGGGGCAGTGCAGAAAATCTTGGTGATAAAATAAACACAGAAGGTAACGAGGTTTTTCCTTTTATTCATGAAAGCGGGATTCTCTTCTTTTCTTCTGATGGACGTCCCGGCCTTGGTGGACTGGATATATTCGCAGTACAGGTTACAAAAGAACAGTACAGTAAAGTTTTAAATGCAGGTGTTACGGCCAATAGCAATAAGGATGATTTTGCATTCGTGTTGGATTCTCTTGGAAAAAGTGGATATTTTGCTTCGAACAGGGATGGTGGAAAAGGCAACGATGATATTTACAGTTTTAATTTACTCAAACCTTTTGTATTTGGAAAAACGATCAAAGGTCAGACAAAAGATCTTGACGGAAACACGCTTGCAGACGTAGAAGTTAATTTATTGGATAGCAACGGGGTTGTTTTAAGAACGATCACTACCAGAGAGGACGGTACTTATAGCTTTGATGTAGAGGAGAACAGGAAGTTTAAATTAAAAGGAACTAAAGACAAATATTTCGAAGGGATTACTCTCGTAAAAACAAATGTTCCGGAAGATGTGATCATCGCCAATCTCGCGCTGGAAAAAAATCCCGGAATTGTTATCGTCGCGCTCATAACAGATAAAAAAACAGGTACTCCACTCGAAGGTGTTAAGATCACAATCACGGATGTAATGGCAAAAACTACAGAGACCTTTATTACCGGACCGAACGGCCAGTATATTAAAGAGTTACCTGAAAAAAGACTAAACGATTTTTTAAACTACGACATTTACGTTGAGAAAGAAGGGTATTTAAGAAAACATTCTAACTACAGTAAAAAGATCACTAAGCCGGGCGTTTATAATATTCATGAAGTATTGGATCTTAATATGAGCAAGGTTGAAGTTGGGCTGGACATTGCTAAAGCTATTAACCTCAATCCTATTTATTTTGATCTGGCTAAATGGAATATTCGTCCTGATGCGGCCCTTGAACTTGAAAAGATCGTTTCGATCATGAACGAATATCCAAATATGGTAGTAGAATTAGGCTCTCACTCGGATTGTCGGGGATTGAAAGCTGCTAACATGAAACTTTCTGATAAACGTGCGAAGGCCAGTGCAGATTATATTCGTAAAAGAATCAAATACCCTGAACGGATCTTCGGAAGAGGGTACGGAGAATCTAAACTTGTGAATAGCTGCGCTTGCGAGGGCAAAGTCATATCAACGTGTTCAGAGGAAGAACATCAGGCAAACCGGAGGACGGAATTTATCATTATTAAAATGAAGTAATTTTCATTACGGGCTATAAATAATTCCTTTGGTAATTACGATATAACTAAGCAATGTCGTAGTCTTAATCCCGGTCTGTTCTCCTGAATTCTTTGCTTTGAGGGAGTGGGATTTCGTAGCGTTTCCGAATGTAGATCATGCTGACAGTATTCTCATTAACGATATAATCCACTGTATAATGAGTAGATCTGAATTCATTTGGTTTTAAAATTTCCAGCCGTTCTGATAGTGATGTGCTGTCTGGCAGATAATCGATTTTTCTCGCTGATTTTTTTTCTCCGTCATTGTATACAAGTAAGGTATGTATATCGGATTCAGGATCGTAATAACTGACAATAATCAGGGCAGTATTAATAGAGTCTGGTATTTTGAAGCTTTCCATATCCAGCTTATCTATTTTTCTTTTAAAAAGAAGTTCCGGCTCTCTTTCCTCATCATTGGTGCAGGAGAGTAGAATAAAGAATAGGGTGCAAACCAGGATTTTTTTCATAACGGCCATTACCTATTAGTACACCTGGACTTTGCGGAAGTTCACTCTGTTTTTGTTTTCCGTTGGTATAAAAAGGAGCGGGGAGATGTGTATTTGAGTGTCAGTTCAACGCCTCCACGGGCATTTGTTCCTTTGGTAAGTCGCGATAGGTTCAGATCATAACTCATGCCGATAACACATTGTTCCTTAATTTCAAGAGCCATACATAGGATGGCAGCGTCATGATTCCGGTAATAAACGCCAATTCCGAGCGAAGATCTTTTAACAAGACCGGTGTATTTTGAGTCTAGTTTCACATAACGTTTTAGTAATGTTCCGGCATTTACTTCTGTAGATGAGCCGCGTAACTGCACGAGGAAGGATGGAGCAATAGCGAAGTCTGGATTTGTAAGACTGACCAGCAGATCGCCATGCGTTACATATTTTATCGACTGCTCGTTTCCTCCATTCACTAAAAAGCTCTGGGGCTTATTCAGGTGATAAGCTGAAAATCCTACATTGGCTTTTAATTGCTTTTTTCCCAGCAGGCTCTTGTCGTTCTGACCATAGGTCCATACTATTCCTCCCGCAAAATCTCCGTAAGTACTATTCTGTCCCTGAAAATTCTCATTACTGCTCATGGATGCGTCATATCCTGAACCGTTATACTGGTTTGGAAATACCAGCTTGTCATTGTCCATCATCATTTGCACCAGGCTCGCCTGTAGTCCGAATGCGATAAACGCTTTTTTGCTGGTTGGTACAAACGTCGCAAAGGACAGATTTATTTGTGTAGAGCCAATCCTGCCGTCACCGGCATTGTCTTTATAAACAGAAAGACCGGCAGCAAGCCTGCCTGAGGCCCTCTCTTTAAAGGTCATGGAGCGGAATTTATCTACTTGCTGCCATTCGCTTGAATTAAAACGTGTTTCTGAGGAAACGGCATAGGTGGTAAAGGGAGAGGAAATGCTTCTCCATTGATTGCGGTAAGCAACGGAGGAACGAGAAGAGGCGGTTGCTCCTGTGAGGGCAGGATTGATAAGAGCAGGTTGTTCGTTGAATTGTGAAAAATGCAGATCCTGCGCATACAGCCCTGTAGTGCATAAAATCAAGAATATTTTAAAAAGTAAATTCTTTTTCATGATTTAGCGTAATAGCGAAATATTTCCTTTTTTTTGGATCTCGTTTTTTTTCATGTATGGTTTGATTGCGTATCCCAATAACCTAGCTTCAATTATAACTGTACATAAAAAGAAGTATGGAATATTATAAAGTTAGTAGTTTTGTTTAAATAGGCAAACAGGACTTTCATGAATCATCCATGTCTATCATAAAATGATCGGGTGCGTCTGTCGGGGGAACGATATATATTCTGTGCCATTCATTCCCGTCAATAATTTCCCAGGAATGACCGGTACCCTCCAGGTCTTTAGCAACAAGTATAATTCCAGGCTCAATTATAAAGGAAGAACCGTCACTGACCTTAAACTTTAATTTTCCCTTCAGAGTTACCACAAATTGGTAACGCGGCGCAGGGTGGGGATGCAGCTCGTAATTTTCTATTTCTGTTTGCACTAAAAAATAAGAGGCATTTATTTTAGTAATGTCGGGAATGCTTCCTTCCTGGAAGGTACACAGGTTATCGGAAGTGTTAAGAAGCTTAAATGCTTTCATATATATGGATGTTATTGTTTTTTTAGTTGTCATACCCGCACTGAGCTTGTCGAAGTATGGTATAGCCAGTTTAAAAAATTATTAGTGTTTAACTCAACAGTTTTCATTTATTTTTAATTGTTTTCGTTGAGTGCTTCGCAATTGTGTTTCGGCAAACATGGCTATTTCATGATGCAAAGTAAATTAAAATGGTTTATATTTTTCCTTCCCTGATAATATCCACCAAAGATGGATCAAGCAGTGTACTGGTGTCCCCTAAATTAGAAGTGTCGCCTTCTGCAATCTTTCTCAGAATCCTGCGCATGATCTTACCGCTCCTGGTTTTTGGAAGTCCGGGTACGAATTGTATTTTATCGGGTCTAGCTATTGGCCCGATAATACGCGTAACTGTTTGTATGATGTTCTGCTTTGATTCATTTGCATTGCCATGTGTTTCATCATAGATCACAAAAGCATAAATTCCCTGGCCTTTTATATCATGTGGATATCCGACTACAGCGCTTTCCGTAACACCTGTGTGCATATTGATCGCGTTTTCTACTTCTGCTGTTCCAATCCGATGACCGCTTACATTCAACACATCGTCCACACGGCCTGTAATTCGGTAGTTACCCGATTCATCACGCAAACACCCGTCGCCGGTAAAATACTTGTTTGGGTAAGCTGAAAAATAAGTCTGGCGGCAACGTTCATGGTCGCGGTAAGTCGTGCGGATAATTCCCGGCCATGGAAATTTAATGCAGAGATTTCCATTCACGTTATTCCCTTCAATCTCTTTTCCGTTCTCATCAACCAGGCAGGGCTGCACACCAGGCAAAGGCAGTGTTGCAAAGGAAGGTTTGCCGGGAGTAACGTTTGCAATGTTCGAGATCATAATGCCGCCGGTTTCTGTCTGCCACCAGGTATCTACAACCGGGCATTTTTCCTTCCCGATATTTTTATGGAACCAGTGCCAGGCTTCTTCGTTGATAGGCTCTCCCACTGAGCCCAATACTTTCAGGGAGTCCAGTTTTTTTCCTTCAAGAGGCTTCATTCCAAAACCCATAAGGCTGCGAATGGCTGTTGGTGCGGTATAGAGAATGTTTACTTTGAATTTATCCACAATGTCCCAGAACCTTCCCGCATCAGGATAGGTGGGAATGCCTTCAAACATAAGGGTTGTGGCTCCTGCGCTTAAAGGACCGTATACAATATAACTATGACCGGTAATCCAGCCAATGTCTGCAGTACAAAAATGCACTTGCCCGGGTTGGTATTGAAATACATTTACAAATGTGTAGTTGGTCCAGATCATATACCCTGCGATGCTATGCACCACTCCTTTTGGCTTTCCTGTGGAACCGGAAGTGTAAAGGATAAAAAGTAGATCTTCTGAATCCATTGTTTCGGCGGGACAATCGGGGTTACCCTCCGCTTCCACTTTTTTAATTTCGTCTTCCCACCATACGTCCCGGTCTTTGATCATACTTACAGGAGTGTGCGTACGATTATACACGATCACGCGCTTTATTGTTTTATTTCCAACAAGAGCATCATCGATCACACTTTTGAGTGGAATATCTTTTGCTCCGCGAAAAGCACCATCGCAGGTGATTATAAATTCTGCTTTTGCATCTTCCAGCCTGTCAGCGATTGCCTGAGCCGAAAAGCCTCCGAAGATCACCGAATGAATCGCGCCGATCCTTGCGCAGGCAAGTGTTGCAACTGCCAGTTCAGGTACCATGCCCATATAGATACACACCCGGTCTCCTTTTTTTATACCATTGTTCTTTAACACAGTTGCGAATTGCATCACAGTAAAATGTAATTCTCTGTAGGTAAACGAGCGGCTCTTTTCTGCGGGATTATTCGACTCCCATAAGATGGCGGGAGTATCCCCGTTTTTTTCAAGGTGCCTGTCGAGACAGTTTTCGGTAATGTTTAATTTCCCGCCGCTAAACCATTTGATGTCGGGGTCTTTAAAGTTCCAGTCCAGGACCTTATCCCATTTTTTTTTCCAGGTAAAATGACCGGCTATCCCGGCCCAGAATTTTTCAGGATCCTGGATACTTTGGTGATATTGATCTTTATAAGCTTCAGCGGTTTTAATTTGGTAAGGATAGTCCATTTGAGATGCGTTTAATGAATCACGAATGTAGAAGTTTAAAAGCTTTTTTAATAATTAATGGCGCAAAAAATTCAGGTGTGGTTGGAAAGAGGAATTTAGTGTTATTTCCGGCGAGTGATAATTTCACATACAGGACTGATTATTGCTG
>JAYSYG010000696.1:0-2825 GCA_043716685.1 Sphingobacteriaceae bacterium
TTGCCATTTTTAAAATTGCAGCATCTATATTCGCTTCAGTAACATTATAAAGATTTGTCCCGATATACCCGGTTAATACAGTAATATCCGCATCGGAAATAGTTTTTGAAGGATTGTATTTGAATGCACGTATAAATCCTATGCCTTCTGAGAGAGAGTGATTACGTGCGCCATCATTCGTGAAATTTGTTTTTGCCTGTTTCATGTAAGTAATAAAGCGCGCTGCACCAATTTTCTCCCATGTAGCTACAATTATATCGCGGGCAGCATCCCGGCCTGCAGCATCTTTATTGCTGATGGCGGCGCGACCTTTTAACCAGGCATTCATAATGGTTGCATTGGAGCCAAGAACAGCATTCACAGCATTGCAATAGCTTCCCCAATAAGAAAGACCTGTTGTAGTTGTTGGGAAGGAAACCGGAACTGCAAAATAACCAAAAGCCTCATCCCAGGCATGTTCCATAGCTGTACCCTTGCCGGCAACAACCGCAGAGTTATCGTATGAAGAAATATTTTTCAGAATAGTGGTTGCTTCTGAATAAAGAATTGCGCCCATACCGGTTTTCTCTACTAATTCTTTGTATTCAAAACCATTCGCATTCAGTAAATAAGCCGCTTGCACAGCGCCGGTAGTTGTTGGCACAGGACCAAGAACTTTTCCTGCAACACCATTTGAACCGCTTGCAGTTGTAGCACTCACATTTGCAGCCTCAGTAAAGATCGACTCTAATTCAGCTACAGCGCCGTAGCTGTTATTCGTTTTCTCTTTAATGCTTATACCACTTGCGTTCAGACCCAGGGATGCTGCATCTGTAAAAGGGGTCGCTGTATTTGAATACATGTTTTTTAATTTGGACTCACTTATTGTAATATTTGCAGTGGAAGTATGCGTAGACCTAATGTAGGTCACAATTTCTTTGAACATTGCTACACGCTGGGTAGAGCTTGTAAGACTCATATTCGTACCAAAATCGTAAGTAACAGGAATTGTATAGCTTGGCGCAGGAGTTTCTACAGAAGGTTCAGTTTCAGGCTCCTTTTTATCCTTTTTGCAATTCGTAAAAGCCACCAGGCTTGATAGTGTTAGAATTAATAATGAATTAGTGCTTTTCACAGTTTATTTGAGGTTAAATTTAATCATGTACAAATTTCTTATTTAGACAGATTATAAACAATACCCAAAAAAAGGTATATTCATCAAGAAAACGTTATTGAATTGTAAAGGAAGTTATTTCCCGTAAGGGCATTAAACCGGCAAAGGCCTTAACCATAAAGGTTCCAGGCTAAAACAAGTCTTATTCCACTTTTTTTGAGGATATAAAAAAGTTAATATCCGTGATAAATATTGTGTCGGTCACAAGCAGCGTTTGCCATTTTTCAAGTGGTTTCAGCCAGATCTCCTTATTACCCGATAATGCTTTTAAAGGCATATCAAAGCCTTTAACACAATTAGTCCACCTGTAAGAAAGTTTATTTTTTTTGATCTTATATTCCAGCACTGGAATTTGTATTGTTCTTAAATATTGGTCGAAGGTTTTTTGAAGGCTGAGTTTCAGGTAATCTGACATATACGTCTCGATTTGTTTTGTGCTTACTGTCTGGTGCCAGAACATGCGGTTCAGGCTTCTTAACATTTCCCTCCAGAGCGAATCGTTATTTACGATCTGACGGATGCCATGCAACATGTTTGCTCCTTTATAATAGAGGTCAATTGATCCACCTGCATTAACATTGTAATCACTGATAACCGGCTTATCGTTAGTTACCGCCTTCCGCGTGCCAATCACATATTCCGCCCCGGCTTTTTTTCCAAAAAGATATTCTGTATATAAATTTTCTGAATAAGCCGTAAAGCTTTCGTGGATCCAGTTATCCGCCACATCCTTTGCTGTAATGCTGTTCCCGAACCATTCGTGTCCTGATTCGTGCACAATGATAAAATCCCATTTTAAACCCCAACCCGTAAGCGAAAGGTCTCTGCCCATATAGCCATTTTGAAAATCATTTCCGTATGCAATGGCGCTTTGATGCTCCATGCCGAGGAAAGGAGCTTCTACCAGTTTATAACCGTCTTCATAAAACGGATAAGGTCCGAACCAATACTCGAAACAATGCAGCATCGATTTTGCCTGCACAAATTGTTTTTTTGCTTTTGCAAAATCATCCTCTAGTACCCAGAAGGAAAGGTCCAGCGGCCCATTCTCACCAGTAATCGTATCGCGGATATAAACGTATTTTCCAATGTAAGGAATAATGTTATAGTTATTTATCGGGTTAACCACTTTCCAGTAATACGTTGCAGTCTCATCCGCATTCATAACAATAGTCTGCAGGCGTCCGTTGGAAACAGTTACAAGACTTTTCGGGCAGGTAATCCGGATCGCGCAACTATCCGCTTCGTCGTACATGTGGTCTTTGTTGGGAAACCACACCTGCGCTGCCATTCCCTGACAGGCAATCGAAATCCAGGGATTTCCTTTTTTATCCTGCGACCAGATAACGCCCCCGTCCCAGGGCGGCATTTTTGCAACGCGCGGCTTGCCATGAAAATACGCAAAAACACTTTTAATGCTATTCACCTTCTGTTCCTGCGAGAGATAAATAAAATAGGCGTTCCCGTCTCTTTCTACATTGCATCTTTTTGAATCACAGATAACACTGTCCAGTACCATTGGCTTCATAAGATCAAGCTGCATCACATTATAGGGCTCTATTACTTTGTAGGTTATTTTATTATACCCCTTAATGCTGCTGTCTGTATATTTAAATCCAACGTTAAGATCATAGTGCAAAACATTCCACCACGACCTGGCCTTTGAAATGCT
>JAYSYG010000697.1:0-8617 GCA_043716685.1 Sphingobacteriaceae bacterium
AGGTACGCTGCATCATTTGTAGCAGAAGCCACTCCGATATTTGCAGCGGGATAGGTTGCCGAAGATACTGCCTGCGCAGCATAAGTCCTGCTAAGACTGCTAAATGTTGTAATCGTTGCAAAATTCCACATAGCTCCCGCGCCTGAGGCCCCGGGGCTTGTAGTTACTGAATCACAACGTAACATAGTGTAAGTATCGCCGTTTGCCGGTGCATTATTAACCTGGGTTAACTGGGCATTTACTGCAAAAACAGTGCAAAGGGATAGAAGGGTAAAGTAGATTTTTTTCATACATCAATAATTTAGTTATTCAAAAATATGAAAAAATCCTGCTTCTTCAACAGTAATTTGAAGAAAGTATGAGTAATGTGGTTTATTTTAACAGGAGGGAGCTATCGCCGTAACTTAAAAACCGGAAACCATGGTCCAGCGCATACCTGTATATCTCCCGCCATTTGTCTCCAACTATGGCGCTGATGAGAAGAAGGAGCGTACTTTGCGGCTGATGAAAATTCGTGATAATGCCTTTAGCGATCTTCAGTTCATAAGGGCGCGCGATCAAGATCTGTGTATGGCACACCAACCTATCCATTCTGTGTTGAGCCATCCAATCTGATAAAGCCTGCAAACTTTGTTTTGAACTGATCTTTTTTTCTTCAAGCGTGTAAGCCTCCCACTGTTTTACCTCCAGGTCTGCCAGTGTTGCATCTTTGTTTAGGAAAGCCTTTAATCCCATCCAGTAAAGACTCTCCAGTGTTCTTAAGGAAGTAGTACCGACAGCTATAATTTTTTTTTCTTCGTTTTTTAAAAGTTCCTTAATCGTTTTCATTTCCACATCTATCCATTCAGAATGCATCTCGTGTCCCAACATACTCTCAGACTTTACAGGCTTAAACGTTCCCGCCCCCACGTGTAATGTAACAGAAAGACTGCGAATGGCTTTTTGCTCCAATTTCTTAAATACATTTTCTGTGAAATGAAGTCCGGCAGTTGGCGCTGCCACAGAGCCTTCACTGTTGGCATAAATGGTTTGGTAGCGGTCAAGGTCTGTTTCATCGCTTTTTCTTTTTATATACGGTGGGATCGGCGTATTCCCCACTACTTCCAAAATTTCAGAAAAATGAAGTTCGCCTGGCTGCCAATAAAATTCAACCAGTACATGCTGCTCTTTTCGTTCAATTAACTTTGCAAAAAGTGTAATTCCGTTCCGGGTGAGTGACAGATCCTCATGTTTCCAGCGCTTCAGGTTTCCTACGAGGCACTTCCAGCGAATGGTTTTCTGAACAGACATTGCCTTTGTGAGTTCCAGATTTTGCGATTCGGGTTCCAGACAAAAAATCTCAATAGGCTGCTCTTTTTTATTTTGAAAATTTAAGCGGGCCCGGATAACTTTTGTAGTATTAAAAACAAGAACCGAATCTTTCTCAAGAAAGGAATCAATATTTCTGAAAACATCTTCTTTTATCTCCTGATTCCTATATATAAGCAACTTCGACTCATCCCTTTGGTTTAAGGGGTAGATAGCAATCTTATCTACCGGCAAGTCATAGGTAAACTCGTTAATAGAAATATCCTCAGGCTTTGACACGTGTGTTTATGAGATATTCATTAACCGGATGACTTTTTCTATGTCTTCGGGCGTATCAACGCAATGACTGTCAAAGTTAGTTTCGGCGCAGGTAATTTTATACCCATGTTCCAGCCACCTCAACTGCTCAAGCGATTCGGCAAGCTCAAGCGAAGATGGTTTCAACTGTGTTATCTTTTGCAGCACATCCACCCGGTATGCATACATCCCCACATGTCTGAAATAATCAAAGTGTTTATGCCATTCTTTTTCATTTTTATTCTTAATGTAGGGAATTACATTGCGGCTAAAATAAAGTGCTTCCTTATTTGAATTTAAAACGATCTTCACTTCACCTTTGTCGAACAAAACGTCATGGCTGGTGCATTTGATCATTTGGGTAGCTATTTCTACATTCCCATCGCACACTTCTGCAAGTGAGGTAATCTGCCCAGGATCTAAAAAGGGTTCATCACCCTGTACATTTACCACATAGTCAAATTTTTTGTCATGCAGCTGGTAAGCTTCAAAACACCGATCCGTACCACTGGGGTGATCGGCACGCGTAATAACAACGGCTGCTCCAAAGCTTTTCGCATGGGATGCAATACGCTCGTCATCTGTTGCAATTATTACTTCGGCCAGCAGTTTACACATAACTGTTTGTTCATAAACCCGCTGAAGCATTGTTTTCCCTTTGATCATGGCCAAAGGTTTGCCGGGAAATCGGGTAGAAGCATACCGCGCAGGAATTATTCCGATGATGGACATGATAAAAAAATTTAAATCCAAAAATAACTAAAAACTATTATTTATTTTTATTGTTTTATACGACCTTGAAACATACCGTTACTATATTTCCTTTCCTGCTTCTCCTTTTTGTAGTGTCTTTTAGAAGTAAGACCGACCTGAAGCCGGCAAAAATTCTTCACCAGATGTATGATTCTATAAAAATTATTAAGACTCTGCACGAAAATGTTAAAGCAATTGAACGAGTGGATTCAAAATATGTAACCGCAAGTTCAGAAATTAAAGTACAAACCAATCCCCGGAAAGTATATTTTAATAATAAAGAAAAGAAAGTAGAAGTGTTATATGACTCTGAAGTTTCGTTGCATAAAGCCTTTGTTAAAGTACATACATTCCCTTACCTTACTTTATCGCTTGATCCCAGCGGAAATATTATGCGTAAAAACCAGCATTATTCGCTGCACGAGCTGGGGTATGCCTTTATTGGTAAATCGGTTGCGCTTACAATAAATAAAGACAAAGAAGGACTGAATAATTTTAAATACCATGGAAAGATCTTAAAAAATGGCTACAATTGTTATTTCCTGGAGTATGAAAACACAAATTATTCTTATGTAAACTATACTGTGGGGGAAAAAGAAACAGCAAGTTTAATTGCTTATAAATTGTGCGTGAACGATTATTTGCTCCGCAATAAAAATGATCTCCTTAATGATTTTGGATTTATTAAAAAAGGAACGATCCTGAAAGTTCCTACACTGTATTGTAAAAAAGCTGTGCTGTATATTGATGACAAACTGCTTTTGCCAGTAGCGTTAAGCCTATACGACGATATGGGCCTGTTTGAAAGTTATGAGTATACCAATATCGAAATAAATAAACCTTTCAAAGCCAATGAGTTTAGCAAAAGTAATAAGGACTACGGTTTTTAAAGAAGCAAGACTTAAAGAAAAGGGAACGGAGATTGTGCTACAGTTCCTTCATCAACACCTTATATAATTCGATCATTCCTTTCACATCTTTTTTGTGAACCTTTTCATCCGGGGTATGAACATTTTCTTCTGCCGCACCTATAAAACACCAGTCCCAGGCATACTCAGCCATTTGTAGTTCTTTAGCATCGCTTCCTCCGCTGCCCTCTATTTCCAATTGGTAGGCACATTTATTTTCTTCTGCGATGGTGATTATCCGGTTAATAAAACTTCTTCGCGGGATCAGGCTGTCGCGCATACTTATTACGGGTCCTTTTGCGTAGTGCACCCCATCTGAGATCCATGAAATGTCTGATATGAGGCCCTGATCTATTTTATACTTTTCCTGCAGGTATTTTTGCAGGTAAGATACACTCCCTCCTCCGTGTTCTTCCCAGCTGCTAAATACTATTGCACCGTTCTTAAGTGTTTCTGCCACACAAAGTGCATTGTAAACCCCCAGCCTGTTATCCATGTAACAGCATTGGATATGATTCACATCCTCACGCCAATTGGCCTTAAAAACAAGTTCGGTTCCTCTTTCAAAATCACGATCTCCTTTATATTCGAGTCCGGGGTAACCGGTTTTTTTATCTTTTACAACCTCAAGTCCTACTTCCTGAGTTCCCTTACTGTCTTTTCCCACAAGTTTAAAGCCAGGTTGTGTCACAGGACCGCCAATTTTTACCAACTGCTTGCCATAGCGTACTGTAAATCCGATGCTATCCATATGGGCAAAAATAGCTGTACGAGGTTTCCCGAAAATTAAAATGATATTATCCTGCAACCCCTTTCCGTGAATAACTTTTGGCTGATGTTTCCAGTTTTTTGAATTCTGCTTTATATGATCAAGAATAAAGTCTTTCATTGCAACCTCGTTCCCACAAGGAGCATGTACCTGGCACATTTCTTTAAGGACTGCGTATTCGCTGGTTTTGGTTTCTTTTTTCATGTTTATTTTAATATCACTTATTTGTATTTAGCAGCAACGGTTGCTCCTACAACAAATGTAAAAATTCCAGTTGAGTAGTATATAGTTCTTTAACTTTACTTTCAAGCCTTTCTGAATGTAACTTTTTTACCTGAAAAACAATAGCGTTTGTTTCTTCGTACGTCGTAGAAATAATCTTTGCCTCACATTCTTTTAGCAGCCGCATTACTTTACTCAGGGAATCAAAATCAAACTCTATCTTATATTCAAATAAAATAAATTGCTCGCAGATAATTGCGTTTGACAGTGCTTCGGCCGCGGCGTTCTTATATGCATTTATTAATCCATTCACACCCAAAAGTGTGCCTCCAAAATAACGCACTACCACAACTAAAATATTGGTCAGATCATGCGACTGTATTTGTGCAAGAATTGGTTTGCCTGCACTGTTGAAAGGCTCTCCATCGTCGTTGGCCCTGAAAGCTAATTTATCAGTACCCAGGCGCCAGGCATAACACTGGTGGTTGGCGGAAGGGTGTTCTTTTTTAAGCGCCAATAAAGTGTTTTTTATTTCGGCTTCTGTCTTCAAAGGACTTGCAAATGCCAGAAATTTTGAGCCCCGGTCCTTAAATAGGCCCACTGCAGGTTTAGTAATAGTGAAATATGAATGTGAGAAAAGCATTAAACCGGGAACCTTTTAAATTAAGGTTTTAGTAATGTATTATTCGTAAATTTAACCCTATTTACGCAGAAAAATAAAATTTAGTTATTTCGTTTTATGGTAAAACAGGTGTATCTCTTGTTTCTTTCGGTTCTTTTTCTTTCGCAGGAAAATCTTGCTCAGCATATGTATTATAGAAGTCCGGATGCACAGATGATCAGGCGATTCAGCGATTCAGCGAACAGGGTTTCAAATATTGATTCCAACAGCATCTTAAGGAAACAATTCAATTATATTTTAAAATTTTACCCTAAAATGAGGGTTAAGAATATTCTTGTGAAGTACACAAAATCATCCACCATTGTTAAAGTAAAACCGAAATTCGCTTCTATTTTTAAAATGCCCGGACAAAGGGTGTATACTGTTTATTTCAGTAAACGAACCAAAACAACATTAGACAGTGTTCTGTTAAACAACCTGAGCTTTAATGCCCAGCTCGGAATGATCGCCAACCAGGTAAGTGTTATTGAAGATCTGAGTACAGGCGGATTTTTTAATTTTATCAGCTTTTATTTTAAGCAACTTTCGCGCAAAGGCAAATACACAATTAAAAGCGAGGCTGAATTAAAAACGCTGGAAGTAGGCCTCGGTTACCAGCTCCTGGCACTGAACAGAGAGTCGGAGGAAAAATTACAAATAAGTAACTGGACAACTACTAAAGGCTATTCAAATTATTTTAAACATTACCGTAACCGGTCTATGAAACCACAAAAGGTTATTAATTTTATGAATGATTTGCCGGTATATGTGAGCCACAGCTATAAATAGCAGAGGAAACATGACTTAAGGGGCTTAAGAGAGCCAAGACAGAAAATCCTAAATCAGGAAATAAAAAAGGATCGAAAAAAAATTCGATCCCTTTAATTTAAACACAGTTTGTGGATTACCGCAGATACAACATCTCCCTGTATTTAGGTAATGGCCAGGTAGCATCGTCAATAATAAATTCCAGCTTATCCACTTCGTAGCGGATTGTTTCGAAATAAGGTTTTACTTTTTCGCAATATGTATGCGCCTGTTTTTTCGCAGTATCCAGGGTATTTGCCTTTTTGCGTTCTTCACGCATTGCCTCTGCAGCCTTTATAATTGTTGTAACACGTTCGCTGATTTCTTTGGCAAGTTCCAGCTGAGTGTCGGCAGCCGTTTTAAAATCTGTTGCGCTTAATACATTTTTCAGGCCGTTAATATTGTCAACCAAAACCTTTTGATAGGTAATTGCGGCTGGAACGATCTGGTTATTCACCATGTCGGCAATGATGCGGGACTCGATCTGGATCTTCTTTGTGTAGGTTTCAAGATAAATCTCATAACGTGATTCCTGCTCACGGTGATTCAAAATACCAAGATTTTCAAAAAGATGCATGGTTTTTTTGCTAATGAAAAACTCCAATGCGCCAGGTGTAGTTGGAATATTAGAAAGTCCACGTTTTTTAGCCTCCGCCTTCCATTCATCGCCGTAACCATTTCCTTCGAAACGGATTTTTTTAGATTCAATGATGTACCGTTTCAATACCTGAAAGATCGCATCGTCCTTCTCCATTTTTTGATCCATCAAACCATCTACATCGTTTTTAAAATCTATCAGCTGTTGTGCAACAATAGAGTTTAATACTGTCATAGCCCCGGCACAATTTGCAGAAGACCCAACCGCACGGAATTCAAATTTATTTCCTGTAAAAGCGAATGGAGAAGTCCTGTTTCTATCGGTATTATCCAATAAAATATCAGGAATTTTACCAATGCTTAATTTAAGCGCTGTTTTTTCTTCAGGACTTAATTTTTTATCACCAACACTTTTTTCAATTTCATCTAAAATTTTATTCAATTGCTCGCCAAGAAATACACTCATAATGGCAGGAGGCGCTTCGTTGGCACCAAGACGATGATCGTTATTAGCCGAAGCAATGCAGGCGCGCATCAGATCCGCATGCTCGTAAACCGCCTTTACCGTATTGATAAAAAAAGTGAGGAACTGTAAATTTGTTTTCGGGGTTTTACCTGGCGCCAATAAATTTTTACCTATGCTTGTGGCAAGGCTCCAGTTATTATGCTTACCGCTACCGTTAACACCTGCATAAGGTTTTTCGTGTAAAAGCACTCTGAAGTTATGACGGATTGCAACTTTTTCCATTACATCCATTAATAACTGGTTGTGATCTACCGCAATGTTGATCTCTTCAAATACCGGCGCACACTCAAACTGGGCAGGCGCCACCTCGTTATGGCGCGTACGCACAGGTATCCCCAGTAAATGCGATTCGTATTCAAAATCCTTCATGAAAGCCAGTACACGCTCAGGAATAGAACCCCAATAATGATCTTCTAACTGTTGTCCTTTTGCCGAGGCATGTCCGAATAAGGTACGGCCTGTTTGTTGAAGATCATAACGGATGTTGTATAAAGCAGCATCAATTAAAAAGTACTCCTGCTCCCAGCCCAATGTTCCAATAACCTTGGTTACATTTTTATCAAAATACTGGCATACATCAGTAGCTGCTTTATCTAAAGCAGAAAGAGATTTCAATAAAGGCGTTTTAAAATCGAGCGCCTCACCGGTATAAGAAACAAAAATGGTAGGGATACATAAGGTATTGCCCCATATAAAAGCCGGGGATGTAGGATCCCAGGCTGTATAGCCCCGTGCCTCGAAAGTACTGCGCACACCACCATTTGGAAAAGAAGATGCGTCTGGTTCCTGCTGCACTAATTGTGAGCCACTGAAACGTTCTACAGCGCGGCCCCCACCTATTGGCTCAAAAAAACCATCATGCTTCTCCGCAGTTGTTCCGGTTAAGGGTTGAAACCAGTGTGTATAATGTGTTACCCCTTTGCTTTGCGCCCAGGCTTTCATAGAGGATGCTACCTGGTCGGCGATCTTACGGTCAAGCGTAACACCTTTTTCCATTGCTTCCTGCACACGCGTAAACCCTTCGTCACTTAAAAACTCACGCATAGCGTCAATACCAAATACATTGGCTCCAAAATATTGGCTTACCTGTTTTTCAGGATGAGAAAGTTCGGAAGGTTTGCGATTTGCAACTTCCTGCATTGCTAAAATTCTTCTTGTACTCATTTTTATAGCGGTATTTAATAAATTATCGATTATTTTACAAAAGTATACCAAAAAATAGGGGGGTGCAAGTAAAAAAGTGTGTTTTTTAAACAAATTATCAAAAAAATAAGGGGGTAAGATGAAATATTTTACACAAATGTTTCTTTGGCCCTTCAGTTCGCGGGATAAATTTTAGCAAACATCTGCATGTAGTGTCGTGTCAAGCCTAAAATGTCGGTCAACCCCCAAGGGTTGGCACTGTAAACGTAAAACCCTTCAAGGATTATGCGGCTAAACAGGCTTGACTTAACAGTAGGTGATATTACCGATTCCAAAAACAATAGAATACCCACAAATAAAAACCCTCACCAATAATAGCAAGGGTTTAAATTTTCAATCAGACAGCTATTATTAATGAAGCACGATTTTCTTTGTACTAATTTCTTTATCACTGACAACTCGGATCAATACAACCTGGTTATGCAGATCCAGGTTAAGGCGTGTAGTAGTGGTCATGCCTTCCACTTTAAGATCTTCAGCCAGTTTCTGGCCAATAATATTATAAACCGAGATTGTTGCTTTGGTGTTTTCTGAAAAAACAGTTTTTACGAAAGCACCTTGTTCGT
>JAYSYG010000698.1:0-2810 GCA_043716685.1 Sphingobacteriaceae bacterium
CCCAGGGGGCTATAAAAAAGAGCGGGTCAATGTTTGAAAAGCCATTATCAAGAATGTTATAGCCTCCACCTTCGGTAGGAATTACCCACATAAAAATACCAATAAGCGTAATAAAAACACTGATGGCCATGTAGCCGATCAGTGAGCTTAAAAAACTGCGTATTTCTTTTAAATAGAGGGTTAGCATAAAGCGCAAAAGTACATATAATTCTGGTTGTTATTCTTCGTCCTCCTCCTGCACCCCTGCGCTTGAACTATCAAGTATTTCATAAACCTTATAGGTTTGGTAGGCAGAACGGTTTAACTGGTTACTCAGAATAATAACTGTGAGGGTATCTTTCAGGCGGCGGTGAAAAGAAGAACGGTAGCCATGCCACCATCCGTTATGGTATACTTCTTTTTTATTCGGATCGTTATAATTTTTAAGCCTCCAGCCGTAACCGTAATTGTTTATTTTCTTTTCTTTACTGAAGGCAGTATAAGCTAACTCCTGAGTTTTGGGACTGATAATTTTATTCTGGTATAATGCTTCGCTGAATAAAAAAAGATCGTAAGGGGTTGAGTAAATACTTTTATCTCCCAGCACGTAATCGCTGGCATCAAATAATACTGGCCTCCAGCGCGTATCATAAGGTCGTGTAACATTGAGGCCGTTGAGATCAATATCTTTGATCGTTGCCGTATTCTTCATGCCCAGCGGCGTAAATAATTCTTCCTTAAGAAACTGGGAATATGTTTTACCTGTCGTTTTTTCGATAAGAAGTGCAAGAAGGGCATAGTTCGTATTGCAGTAATTAAACCGGGTATCAGGTTTTAAGCACATTTTTGAATTTTTGGAAATAAAATACGAATACATTTCCATATTATCCATCCTGTAGTTAGGTTGGTTGATCTCGCTGTTAAGTGTATAAATATAGTTGGGCAGGCCGGAACGGTGATTGAGAAGGTCTTTGATATTTACCTTGTCGTAAGGAAAATCCGGGAAATAGAATTTAAACGGTTTATTAATATCGATGACCTCTCTTTCGTGAAGCATTAGCACAGCCGTTGCTGTAATAACCTTTGATACAGAAGCAAGCTGAAACATAGAAGAGTCGGTGAGAAGTCCCTGTGTTGATTTATCCAGGAAGCCCAGTGATTTTTTATAGAGAACTTTTCCCGCTCTTGAAACAAGAACACTTCCATTAAAAATACCTTTTTTGTTCATTTCGGTAAAAAAAGCATCCAGTTTACCCGCAACGACTTTTTGGGCCTTTGTTAAATTTGTAAAAATAGTGGCCTGCCTTGCTTTTGAAAATAGTTTGTCCGATGAACTTTCGGAGGAAGAATTTCCGCAGCTCAAAAACATAACCAATAGAATAACCAATATATATACTCTGTTCATTATTTTTTCTTTTTTAGTTTTTTGTTCTTGCTGTCATCCGGTCCATTTTCATCTTCGTCGTTATATTTATCGTAATCAAGCTGGTTGCCCCAAAAACTCATTTGTTTTTTTATCCATTCTTTTCTCCTCGCAATATAGGCACCCGGAGGATTTGCAACATACTTCCGTGGATTTGGCAGAACGGAAGCAATTGCGGCACATTCATCTTTATTCAACTTAGCTGCCGTTTTTTTAAACCAGTACTGTGCAGCCGCTTCGGCGCCATAAACGCCGTTTCCCATTTCAATACTGTTCAAATATACTTCCATTATCCTCTCTTTGCTCCAAAACAATTCTATAAGCAAGGTAAAATATACCTCAAAGCCTTTGCGAATATAACTTCTACCAGGCCACAAAAATACGTTTTTTGCGGTTTGTTGTGAAATAGTACTTGCCCCGCGGAGTTTTTTACCCTCTTCATTGGCTTTCATGGCCTTTTCAATGGCGCCAAAATCAAATCCATAGTGTTTCAGGTAGTTCTGGTCTTCGCTGCAAACAACAGCCAATTGTAGTTTAGGCGAGATTTTGTCGAGACCTACCCAATCATGTTTTAAGGTCATCGATTTCCCGTCTGTTTTTTGTTCCACACAGCGTATCAGCATAAGCGGTGTGATTGGCACCGGAACCCATCTATACAAGATGGTTGAGCCAACGGTCAGGATCAGGAAGGTGATAACAATCCTTAACAGAATTCTGAATATTTTTCTTAGTAAAATCACTGTATAACCTGCAAATCTATTTGTATTTTTAATGACTAAACACGAAAGTTTGTAAATGAATTAACTATCGGTTCTTAATTACTATGTCAAAAAAATGGATCTACCCTGCGGGGCTAATTATAGCGGCACTAATAGGGTTTTTTATGTATCAGAAATACCGCATCGCTCCCACATTAAAATTAAATGAGCTTGGCCTGGTGAATCTGGATGGAAATGCTGTTAATCTTGAAACTTTTGAAGGAAAAAAGCTGGTTTTGTGTTTTAGCGCTTCCTGGTGTGGTAATTGCCGTGAAGAATTAAATACCATTGCAACGATTAAGCAAAAGGAGCTTTCAGATGTCGAGGTGATCGTAATAAGCGATGAAACTTTGGAGAAGGTGACGCGGTTCAAAGAGAAAAGCGAATATCCCTTTACTTTTTTGAAGATGAACAAATCGTTTAATGAAATGGGGATAAATTCAATACCTACATCCTACATTGTGAATACCAACCTGGAAGTAAAAAAAGAAACGGTGGGATACCTTAACTGGAAAGACCCTTCAACATTAGAGCATTTGAAGAAGTTGATGGAGTAGAGAAATGTAAAATGTTTACGGGAAGAGGGATCGGCAAAATACAATAGTTTAAACGGCAAATTGCAGATGGGACGGAAACGAAACAATAATAAA
>JAYSYG010000699.1:0-2810 GCA_043716685.1 Sphingobacteriaceae bacterium
ACTTCCCCCTGATAAATAAATCGTAAAGGTTGTGTCATTAACCAGTGGAAAAACAATGGTATCAACTTTGGGTTCATATCCAAGAAAAGCAAACTCAATTATCTGTTTTCCATCAGGGATGTTACTGATTAATACTTTTCCGTTAATATCGGCAGAACTTCCATTGGCAGTTCCTTTTACCACAGCGATAGCACCAATAAGCGTTTCTTTGGTTAGCTTATCTTTGACGATTGCCTTGTAAGTATTTTGGGCGAACACACCATTGCCTATAAACAGCGTGAGTAATAATATTTTTTTCATTGATGACCGACATTTTCAAATATGTGAAACAGATTTAAAGTGCCTCCATTGAGAAGCACTTAAAACAACATAATTGAAAAATATCAGATGAGGAAAACCGAATGCCGGAGAAATAACCTGCGTTCTGTTAAAGGCGGTGATGAATAAGATTCTTGGTTTTGTCTTTTGCAGCAGATAACATATTTAATGGAGAATTCGTAAAGAAATTCATTTGCGGTATTTTTTTCTGGCTGTTTTATTGAATGGCTCTGCGTTTGTTTTACCGAAATAGCGTAGGCGTGTGATTCTTTTTCGAAGTTCTGTTTTTTCTCCGCTTCATTAAATTCAAAATAAGCGGAGAGAAAAGACACCCCGATAACAATGACAATAATTTTATGTAGAAACAATTTCATGCTGATGCAAAGATATAAATAAATGAAGTGGATTTATTCGTTTTTGCTGGAGCAAGAAAGATAATGTTTTAAAATTAAACCTTACCGAACTCGAACAAGTAACTGCTTGAAAATAAACTGTTTTGTGTTTTAAGATCTTTTATCGAACGAAAAACCCCTGATAAATAAGACTTTATCAGGGGTTTCCGTTTATGTGCCCGCGGGGAGACTCGAACTCCCAAGGTAATTACACCAACGGCTTCTGAGACCGCAACGTTTACCAATTTCGCCACGCGGGCATGGCGCAAAGATAAAAGACTTTGATAAAAGAAAAAATTCAAATCTCAAGTAAGCCTTTTAAGGGTTAAAGGGACTTCCCTCGGCAGGCTCAGGATAAACTTCTCGTCCCTTCTTCACAAGTATATAAAGCAGAAAGCCCAACCTTATTAGATTGGGCTTTCGCTTTATGTGTGCGGATGAAGGGACTCGAACCCCCACGCCTTGCGGCGCCAGATCCTAAGTCTGGTGCGGCTGCCATTACGCCACATCCGCAAATTTAGGAGGTCAAATATATGAAATTTTTAAAACCCGGCAAAATATATTTAATCCAGCTTAAATATATAATTGCAGTTTTCTTTAGCTCTGAATTCCATTTTTTATAGATGATATGCGATTTTCAGGGCAAACCCATGCTTATTCTGTTCCAAAAAGTAGTGTCAATCCTGGTTTTGGATCTTCGTCCATCTCTTCAAACCCGTTTTGGGACAGAAAATAATTTAAAGCAATGCGGTTGGTGGTTTTTACGTAGAAAAATTTGGTATCGTTATACAAATTAATTTTTGCAAGGCTCTGGCCTTCACGCAGCACATTTTTAATGCTGTCCTGCAAACTGAATATAGTATCAGTTGATACTGCGTGTTTCCTGCTTTTATACCACCAATCCATTGAGTTAAGGTAGGTAATAAGAACGACCTGCAAAGCCAGTGTATGTTAAAATGAGCGGAGAAATAAATATTAGCGCTTTCTTTTCGGTTTCCTGAAAACAGGGATATTCAAAGGGTCTGCAATAACACCAAGTGTAAGCGTTCTCAGGCTGTTCACATAATACAGGTTGTAATAATCGGGACCAAAATACCCACGGACAAAAACTGAAAAGTCAGTGAGTTTGTGAAACGGTTTGTATGCAAAATACAAATCGACTGCATGCCTGGTGCCAAACCGGGGTGTTCCGAACATAAAAGCATAGGTAAAATAGGCTTTGATCTTTTGTGAATAGATAAGATGATTTTCAAATGTAATCTTATTGTAATAATAGGTGTTCTTTAAATTAGGTTCTCTTTCAAAATTTAACTGGCGTTCAATAGCAATACGGCAATTCATATACGCCTTGCCTACAGAACCCGAATCGATGGTTGACCAACTGAAGGCGACCTCAATAGCGTTAGTAGAAAAATTTCCATTGATATAATTTATACTGTCTTTGTTTACAGTATAGTAAGTGCCATTTTGCCCGTTTGAATGGTGACTAATACGGTACGTAAGGAATGCAAGTTGTTCTTCCCAGTCAAAGAACCCGAATATTTTTTTGGTGAAAGGAGATTTAATACGGTGATAGAAAAGTGCGCTTGGCATATAGCTTGGCGTTTTTACTGGAAAACTTGTTTCATTATACATCCTGACGACGATCTTCGGAAAAAAAGCAAAGCCTGTTGTTCTTTTTTCGGATAAGGTAAATAAAAAATCAGGAGAGATCTGGCCTTCAAAAAGGAGTGGTTTTAAAGGTTTTATTCCGGAAGGAGTTTTGTAATTACCGATACCCTGGCCAAATGACAAGTAGGTTCGGTCGGTGGTAGACAGCACGGCTTCATCAATATTTGTTACGGTAACCGATTGTGCGTTTACTAATAGGGACGTAAAGATTAAAAAAGTAAATACAGAAAGTTTTCTTACAAATATTCGCATCGCTATTAAAAAACAAGCAACATGAAATGCTTGTAATTTTCGCAAATATAGGAGTATTATCTGGTTTGGGTTTTCATCCATTACAGATAAAAGAAGGACAAGTTCTCATTCAAATACTGGATAGGTGCATACATTTCAAATTCGGGTAGGCGAACAAAATGTTAATTTTAATTAAAT
>JAYSYG010000700.1:0-8594 GCA_043716685.1 Sphingobacteriaceae bacterium
GTTTACCTTAAACTTCAGATCGTAAAACCAGGCTTCACCAAGAATGTATTGTAAAGGGATGTTTTTTTTAAGGTCTTTCGCGCAATCATACAATTTAAGGAGGTCGCTTTGATTGATGTTTTCTTCTGTTTTACTAATGATCTCTGTTTTTGAAAAACCCAGGACCTTTTCTAACGCACTACCTAACATGGCTTCAATCTCAGAATTGGGGTAACTGTCTTTTAGTTCCGAATGAAAAAAACCGATAATATGTTTGAGCTTGTTCCCTGCTATCCGCATATTATTCCCGCACCAGTTTAAAAGTATACTCGTTTTCACTGCACTTTATCCTAAGGAAAAACAAGCCGCGATTATTGCTTGCCAACCCTGAGAAATTCAACTCGTAGGTTTCTCCCCGGAACGCTTTTTCCAAAACCAATTTTCCATCCGCACTATATACGTAAATGATTCCTATAGTTTTAGATGGGAACTCCAGTGTTACTTTATCTTTGAATGGGTTTGGAAAATATTTTAGTCCTTCGCGCATTGAATTTTTCCGGATGCCCACAAGGTCTTCACCGCAAACCATTGCGGCCTTTCCATCCAGCTTGCCATAACCCCAGGCATAGTTGGGAACGTTTCCTGTAAATACATCTGTATATGCACATTGGGTGATGGCTGTTTTAACCTGCTGGTTCGTCGCAAAAGGATGAGCTTGTAAATAAAGTGCTGCCAATCCTGCTACTACAGGTGAAGAAGCCGATGTGCCGCCCCCGATAACATGAAAGCTTCCCTGCGCAACTGTTTCCGGTGAGTTTGCGATCTGGCTGGCCTGCATTCCGCTGACTAATGCACTAAATACGCTATGGCCTGTAGCTGCAACATCTGGTTTTACCTTTCCGTCGCGTGTAGGACCACTGCTGCTGCTCCAGGCGAGGGCACCGGTAACATCATTCAGAAGACGGAGTGTATCATATACATCATAATAACTGTTCAGGTTGACATAATTTCCAACCGTAATAATTTCATCGCTGCACTGGTAGCTACTCACCATACTGTAGAGGGTATCCGGCATCTTATAGTGTGCCATCCATGGATACTGGCTTTGTGCAGGCAGGCTGGTAGAGACGAAATCAAAATTCCACGCGTGCTGCGTTCCACTTCCTTTTGTTTCGACCCGCCATAAAAGGTTAGCTGAGTCTGCAGTAATTTTGAGATAAAGCTCATACACGCCGTAATTATTTATACTCGAAGAATTATAAACGATCCCAATGCGATTTCCGTTATGTTTTAAGGTGTCGTGCTTAACAGTCGTTAATCCGTAATTATAATTTTTAAAGGAAATTCTTCCAAGGTCCGAGAAATCAGAACGGTTGGCGCCCACGCTGATCTGCAAATTCTTCACCTGGTTTGTATCTCCGTAAAACCAATAATCAATGCTCGTTGTGCCATTATCCAGCCAGGTAAAACACGTGTCGCTGCCAGCCGGTTGTGTTTTTACGTGGTATTTTATATAACCTGCATTGCCTGCTGCAGCAACCAACACTCTTCCCGGGGTATTTATCAGCATGTTCTCAATCAGTTTTGCTTCAAGGTCTGTAGCGTCATGACTTCCATAGTAATCACCGATACTGGCGTTGATAACACAAGGCTTACCTAGTAAAGTAGCTTTATTAAAAATGTATTGAACAGCGTCGGCAGTTGCAGGACCGGCGTGATTAAAATCTACTGCAACAACAATAATATCTGCTTTTGGCGTACAACCTTCATGTGTGCCGTTTGCCAGTCCGTTACCTGCTCCTATGCCTGCAACGTGTGTGCCGTGGCCATAATAAGGCATATCGCTATGTGTGCATTGGTTGGCATTTATCTGCGTGTCTGTCCATTCAATACCATAGTTAAAAGGCGCGGGTACAGTAGAGCCGGAGTTAGGTACCTGATCCCATAAAAATTTAATGCGGGTATTTCCCTGCGCATCCTTAAAATCTTTATGTGCAATATCAATTCCGGTATCTATAAATCCGAGTATGATCCCTGACCCGTCATAGGCCTGGGTTAATGGCGGAGCGCCGAGCTTGACTGGTTTAATACGGTTACGGTAAACCATGGTGTCATTCATGGGTTTTACATGTGATTCAATTAGCTCGGCATAAGAAATAATTTTGTGATCGATCAAAAAAGAAAGTGAAGTGGCATTGCAAGCGATGGAAGCAATGTTGCCTGAGAAATAATTAAGAATATAACCTGTTTGTTTTTCGTAAGCCTTAAGCTTTGAGATATCTCCCTGCACCAGCACCGTGTAAAATTCCCCTGGCACGTTTTTTTCAAAGAGTTTCATTTTAAGCGAATTGTTGAGTCTTGCCGTTTGGCAAAAGACATTCAAAGTGCCTGAAAGAAACAAAAAAGATAAAAATAAGCGCATTTGATTAAAATATGATTAAAGTTAAATAAAAAAAACGAAATTTGATTATGCGCTCGCTTCTACTCATTCTTCTGCTGTGTTTGCTTCATTTAAGCTGTATTTCGCAGGCAGATAGCGTTATGCATTCACCGGATGCAAGGCTGGAAGATGGGATTTATTTAAGTTATATCGACTTCAGGAAAAACAAAAATATTAGGAAACAGCAGATCGTTTCAAAGCTGGATAAAGAACAACTGGAATTTATAGGCAAGGTGATCTTTGAGGAAAAATTTTCCTTCGAAGAAAACGGAGCAGTTATAACAGTGGAATCAAAAAACGCCTGGGGTTATGTTCAGAATAATACAGTGTATGTAAATTTTAAAGACGAGTTTTACAGGGTTCCTGTTTTTGGCTCTGTTTCTTTCCTTGTGGCGAATGTAACCGTTATTAATCCCGGGTTTTACGATCCGCGTTTTGGAATGTCGACAGGCGGCGGCACAACAAAAGAAATCCGAGAGTTCCTGATGAATTTTTATGATGGCATTGTTACAGAATTCACACTGAAAACTGCCGAGAGTTTGCTGGCAAGAGACAAGGTGCTTTTTGAGGAGTATAAAAAACTCAGCCGCCGAAAACAAAAAGAACAGATCTACGGGTATATCCGGAAGTACAATGCCCTGCACCCGGTTTATTTTCTGAGATAAAATTCTCTTATTTTGCCACAGATCCGATATCGGATTCACAGATGACGCAGATTTGAATTTGCAGTATACCAGCGCCAGGGATTGAGCCATTGTCTGAGCTCCTTTTTTAGGAAGCCTGTGCCTGAGCCTGTCGAAGGGCCCGGCGAATAAAAAAGAGCGAGTGGCGAAAGCCCGCCCGGGCGCCCAAATAAAACTAAGTAGTGCCATTTATTTTGTTTTTATTGGCAAGCGTTTAAATCCAAAAAATTGTATCTTTAGCCTTCAAATTTATGAGCGTTTACGATAAATACGAGCCGGTAATTGGTTTAGAGTGTCACATACAATTGCTTACAAAAACCAAAATGTATAGCAGTGACATTGCTGAGTATGGCGGACTTCCAAATACGCACGTAAGTGTTGTAACATTGGGTCATCCCGGAACACTTCCTGTGGTGAATGAACGTGCTGTTGAATTTGCAGTGAAGCTGGGAATTGCCGTAAACGCAACCATCCGCGAGGAAAACCAGTTTGCCCGTAAAAATTACTTTTACGCCGATCTTCCGAAAGGCTACCAGATAACACAGGATAAAACACCTATTTGCACCGGTGGTTATATTCTCTTTAAATTAAATGGCGTTGAGAAACGTGTAAACCTGACACGGATCCACATGGAAGAAGATGCCGGGAAAAGCCTTCACGACATTGACCCTTTTGAAACCCTTATTGATCTTAACCGTGCAGGCACTCCTTTATTAGAGATAGTTTCAGAACCGGAGATCAAAAGTGGTGAAGAGGCTTACGCGTATATGACGGAGGTAAGAAAGCTTGTACGTTACCTGGGCATTTGTGATGGTAATATGGAAGAAGGTTCTCTGCGTTGTGATGCAAATATTTCTGTGATGATCAAAGGCTCAAAAGTATTTGGAAAAAAGGTGGAGGTAAAGAATATGAACTCTTTCCGTAACGTGCAACGCGCTATTGATTTTGAGATTAAGAGACAAATAGATTTGCTTGAAGCGGGTCAGGAAATTGCAGGGGAGACGCGGAGCTTTGATGCTGTGAAGGACCTGACGTTCTCATTGAGAAGTAAAGAAAATGCAAACGATTACCGCTATTTCCCTGAACCCGATCTTCAGCCGGTGTTTATTACCCAGGACTATATCAATAAAATAAAAGAAGCTCTCCCAACCCTGCCTGCTGAATTATTTAAAACGTATACTGAAAAATATAAGTTGAGTGAATACGATGCGCTCCAGATCATTGAATCGAAGGAAGTGGCTTTGTATTTTAACGAGCTTGTTAAGCACACTTCAAACTACAAGAGCGCGGCGAACTGGATCATGGGGGCGGTGCGGTCTTATTTAAATGAACGCGCTTTAAATTTCTCTGAATTTACACTGCCGCCACAAAAGATAGCTGAGATCATTAGCCTGATCGATTCAGGAAAAATAAGTAATTCCGCTGCTTCACAAAAACTATTCCCGGGTCTTGTAAATCAACCGGGAAAATCAGCGGAAGAGATTGCGAAAGAGCTGGACCTATTGCAAAATAGCGATAGCAGTGCTTTACAAAGCCTGGTGGAAGAAGCCCTTTCTAAATTCCCGGAAAAAGTTACCGAATATAAAAATGGAAAAGTAGGCCTGCTAGGATTATTTGTAGGAGAAGTGATGAAGCTGAGCAAAGGAAAAGCAGATCCGAAGTTATTGAATCAGCTTGTGAAAGAAACATTGGAAAAATAGATAGGTTTAATTTTTAAATTATAGGCTTAAAAAAATAAAAGAACATGTATAGATCAATCATTTGTTTAGGAGTTGCAGCGTTGCTTACTTCCTGCGGATCCACAAAAAATAATGGAAGTTTTGAACTGAAAGGGAATTTTATAAATTCCAAAGGTGAAACCATTTATCTTGAGAAATTAAGCGGTACACAACCTGTTGTGGTGGATAGCACTGTTATTGATGCGAAAGGTGATTTTGAATTTACGGGTTACACACCTAAGATCGGCTTTTACCGCGTGAAAGCGAATGCACAGAATTTTGCGATGCTTGTATTGGATTCTGCTGATAAGATAAAATTAACGGGTAACCTGAATGACCTTGGTAATACTTATAAAGCAGAAGGATCAGCGGAAACAAAATTGTTCATCGAATACAACGACATTTCCAAAGCACGCGATCTAAGATTGGATTCTCTTAATAAAGCCTTCCAGGTTGTTATGGAAAGCAACAAGATGGATTCAAAGAAAATGGATTCGTTAAGTAAGTTTTTTGAAGGGCCGTATAATTCGATCGTGAATGCGTCCAATACTTTATTGCTTGATAAATTAAGCAAGAACTCTTCTATGTATTCTTCGTTGATAGCAGTACAGTCGCTTGAACCGGATAAGTACGCTGATATTTACAAAGCCCTGGATGCAGGTCTTACAAAAAAATTCCCGAACGATAATAATATAAAAATGTTTCATAATGTGGTAACTTCTATGCAGGCTACAGCGATCGGACAAACTGCTCCCGATATCAGCCTTTACTCACCAGAGGGTAAAGAAATTGCTCTGAGCTCCTTCAGGGGAAAAATTGTACTGGTGGATTTTTGGGCAAGCTGGTGCGGGCCCTGCCGTAAAGAAATGCCGAATGTTGTGAAAGCTTATGCTAAATTTAAAGATAAAGGCTTTGAGATCTTCGGGGTGTCGTTGGATAAAGAAAGTGAGCGCTGGGTGGAAGCGATAGCAAAGGATGGCATTACCTGGCCGCAGGTAAGTGATCTAAAACAATGGGAAAGCAATGTGGTGAAACTGTACAATATTCAGGGAATCCCTTACACCGTGCTGTTGGACAGGGAAGGAAAAATACTCGCTAAAAACCTGCGTGGCGAAGAACTGGAACAAAAGCTTACTGAAGTTCTAAATTAACATGACATGATGAAAATTATTTTTAAAAAAAACAGGCGCTTTGTTATATACACGGCGCTTTTTTTTAGCTGTACCTTTTTGGCAGGGCAGAAAGATTATTTCCAGCAACGTGTCGATTACAGGATGGATGTGAGCCTTCACGATGAAAACAATACGCTTTCTGCCTTTGAGGAAATCACCTACGTAAATAATTCTCCAGAGGCCCTCGAATTTATTTATTTTCATCTTTGGCCGAATGCCTATAAGAATAACTCTACCGCACTTGCCAAACAATTACTCTGGCAGGGAAAAAATACGTTTTATTTTTCTAAGCCCGAAGAACGCGGATATATAGATAGCCTCGACTTTAAGGTAAACGGCAAAGCGGTGAAATGGGAGTTGGATAAAGAGCACATCGACATCTGTAAAATGTATTTAAACGAACCACTAAAATCTTCCGACAGCCTCAAAATTACCACTCCCTTTTACCTTAAGATCCCGGATGCTAAATTTTCCCGTCTTGGCCATACCGGGCAGGCGTATTACATGACACAGTGGTATCCCAAACCAGCGGTATTTGACAACATGGGCTGGCACCAGATGCCTTACCTCGATCAGGGTGAATTTTACAGTGAGTATGGAAGTTTTGATGTAAAAATAACGTTGCCAGATAATTATGTGCTCTGTGCAACAGGCGACAGGGAAAGTAATTCCAACGAAGAAAGTTTTCTCGATAAAAAAATAAACGAAACACTAAAAGAGATTGACCGCAGAAAAGCAAGCGGTGATAAAGAAAGAGGGTCCAACACTTTTCCGGTATCTACAAAATTATATAAGACGGTAAGATTTAAACAGAGCAGGGTACATGATTTTGCCTGGTTCGCAGACAAACGCTTTTATGTGTTGCGTGGCGAAGCAGAGCTTCCTCAGAGTAAAAGAAAAGTAAACAGCTGGGTGTATTTTACACCTGCAAATATCGAATTGTGGAAAGATGCTGTAGCTTACGTGAATGAATCTACCGTTTTTTATTCCTATCACAATGGTGATTATCCTTATAACAATGTGTCTGCGGTAGATGGCAGCATTATGGCGGGGGGAGGAATGGAGTATCCTAACATTACAGTGATAGGAGGTGTATCCAATGCGCTTGAACTTGATATGGTGATTACACATGAAGTGGGCCACAACTGGTTCTATGGGATCTTGGGTAGCAATGAGCGTGATATTCCTTTTATGGATGAAGGGCTGAATTCTTTTTTTGAGATGCGCTACCTCAGAGCGAAGTACCCGGAAAGGAAAGTGACAGAGTTTGCAGGAAAGGACTCCAGCTTCAAATTATTTGGTCTTAATAAAATGCCTTACTGGAAATACCAGGAAATTCCGTTTTATGCGAATCTTCGTTCAGGAAAAGATCAGGAAATTGCACTGAAGTCAGTTGAGTTCACAGAGGCCAATTACGGGGCTATCGTTTATGGCAAAACGGCCCTGGTAATGGATTACCTGTTGGATTATATGGGCGAAAGTGTTATGGATAGTGCAATGCGGACCTACTTCACAAATTTTAAATTTAAACATCCAACCCCAAATGATCTGTTTAAAACCTTAAATACCTATTCAGGAAAAGACCTTAAGGAATTTCAGAAACACCTGATCTATTCCACAGATCATATCGATTATAAAATCAAAAAAGTAAAGCGTTCAAAAGAAGGAGGATATACGTTAACGCTTAAAAACAAAACCGGCGCGCTACTTCCTTTTAATATTTATAGTTACGATAAAAATAATAAGCCCATCGCGGTTGCCTGGTTCGACGGTTTTGAAAAAAAACGTACCATCACGCTTCCCGCTTCAGATGTCGTGCGTTTCAAGATTGATGGGCAGGATCGTATGCCGGATATCAATCGTAAAAATAACGCAATAAAAACAAGTGGTTTGTTTAAACATGCGCGTCCATTGCGTCTTAGTTTTTTAAGCAGGTTAGAGGAGCCTTCCAAACTAAATCTCAATTACATTCCCGTAATTGGTGGAAATTTTTATAATGGCGCTATGCTGGGCATGGCTTTTCATAACTACGGATTTTACGAAAAAAGATTTGAATTCCTTGTAGCGCCGATGTATGCCTTTAATACCAGATCGCCGGTGGGGTTTGTCGAATTTAACCTTAACTTTTATCCTAAACGTGTATTCCGCCAGATTACATTTGGTGCTAAGGCAAAAACGTTTGCTTATGATTATTACGATACAAAGTACCTCAATGAGAATTTCGACAAGGATTTTAATGACCTCTATTTAAATTATTACAAAATCGCTCCTTACATAAAATTTGATCTTAGGAAAAGAGATCCGGTGAGCAACATCTCACAGTCTGTCATTTACAGCAATACAAATTTGTTTACCGATAGTATAGATTACTCTGACCCTGCAAGCACCTATAATTCCGGTCCACGTAAAAAGACTGGCTATTCTTTTGTTAACCAGCTTACGTATGATCTCCACAACAAGCGTACAATCGATCCTTTTCGTTTTCTTTTCAGTTTGCAACACACAGCCTCCATGGCAAAAGTTTCGGCTACTTTAAATTACCAGATCACGATCAGTAAAAAAAGTAATATAGAACTCCGCCTGTTTGCCGGTGCATTTCTTG
>JAYSYG010000008.1:0-2605 GCA_043716685.1 Sphingobacteriaceae bacterium
CCGGAAATAACGTTATACCCGTTTTTTAAATTTTCTGTTGTTTTTATCCATCCGCCAAAAGATCTTGGAAAAATGCCTCCGCCTTTATACCCCTTATCACAACCTTGCAGGCAATGAACGTCAACATGAATGTCTTCGTTTCTTTCTCCTTTTAATTCAAAAAAATCTATTTCATCTTTTTGCTTTCCATATAACCAAAACGCGGGCCACATTCCATGGCTGTCGTCATGCTTAAACCGAATTTCAAAATAACCTTTGCCGTACCCTTGTTTACTTCTTATAACGCCTGAAGAATAAAAGTATTTAAACTTATTCTCATTTATCAGTGATGATCTGTATTGGGCTTTAAAAACAGAATCCAACTGCCATGCGGGGACTTCATATAGTCCAGTGTCCCGGATACAACTAAACTTACAAACTCCATTTTCAAGTTGAATTTGTTTTGGAGTCATATAAAAATCTAAAGGATAATTAACTTCTGTCCAGCTGTAGGAAGTAAGCCATTTTTCCCTATCTATTTCAGAATTGTTGAATTCGTCACCATCAAAATAATGCCATTTGATAACCGTATCTTTTTTTATCTGCCACATAAATTGAGCGAATGCACAATTCGTCAGCAGACAGAATATAATGACAGCTGTTCTCAAACGTTTAATCATTCAGTTTCAACACCGCCATAAAAGCACTCTGCGGAATTTCAACATTTCCAACCTGCTTCATACGTTTCTTACCTTCTTTTTGTTTATCGAGCAATTTACGTTTACGGCTAATGTCACCACCATAACATTTGGCGGTTACATCTTTACGAATTGCACTGATGGTTTCACGAGAAATAATTTTTGCACCGATAGCTGCCTGGATAGGAATTTCGAATTGTTGCTTCGGAATTAATTCTTTTAATTTTTCGCAGATCTTTTTACCAAATAAATACGCGTTGCTTCTGTGGATAAGACAGGACAATGCATCTACAGGTTCGCCTTTTAAAAGAATATCCAGTTTCACCAGATCTGAATCGCGCATTCCGATAGGATGGTAATCAAAAGAAGCATAGCCTTTGGAAATAGATTTTAAACGGTCGAAGAAATCAAAGACAACTTCTCCCAGTGGCATTTCAAAAACCAATTCAACGCGATCGGCAGTTAAATAATTTTGGGTCACGATCTGTCCGCGCTTTTCGATGCACAGGCTCATTACCGGACCAATAAAATCAGATTTTGTAATAATATTTGCTTTAATATACGGTTCTTCGATACGATCAATACGCCCTGGATCAGGAAGATCACTCGGATTGTTTACGGTTACCACATCGCCATTTGTTTGATAGGCTATGTAAGAAACGTTGGGAACCGTTGTAATAACAGTCATGTTAAACTCACGCTCTAAACGCTCCTGCACAATTTCCATGTGCAACATTCCTAAAAAGCCGCAACGGAAACCAAACCCTAAGGCTAAGGAAGATTCAGGCTCCCAGGTTAAAGACGCATCATTCAGTTGGAGTTTCTCCATGCTATAACGCAGCTCTTCAAAATCTTCAGTATCCACAGGATAAATGCCGGCAAATACCATTGGTTTTACCTCTTCAAAACCATGAATGCCTTCTATACATGGGCGATCAAAATGCGTGATCGTATCGCCTACCTTTACTTCTTTTGCGCTCTTAATTCCTGAAATAATATAGCCTACATCCCCCGTGCTAAGCTGTGCGCGCGGTTCCGGTTTTAATTTTAAAACCCCCACCTCATCCGCATTGTAAAAAGCCCCGGTATTTACAAATTTTACTTTTTCGCCTTTTTTAATCGTGCCATTTGTAATTTTGAAATACGCGATAATCCCACGAAAAGAATTAAATACTGAATCAAAAATCAATGCTTGCAAAGGCGCGTCAGGGTCGCCCACCGGGCAATGAATGCGTTCAATAATCGCAGCTAAAATTTCTTCTATTCCAAGTCCGGTTTTTCCGCTGGCAGGAATTACCTCGCTGCGGTCACAACCAATAAGTTCAACGATTTGATCCGTTACCATTTCAGGCTCTGCGCTTGGCAGATCCATTTTATTTAAAATAGGAATAATTGTAAGATCATGCTCCAGTGCTAAATATAAATTGGAGATGGTTTGCGCCTGGATTCCCTGAGCTGCATCAACGATCAGTAAAGCGCCTTCGCAGGCAGCAATAGAACGGGATACCTCGTAGCTAAAATCCACGTGGCCGGGAGTATCAATTAAGTTCAGAACGTATTTTTCGCCTTTGTATTCATAATCCATCTGGATCGCGTGACTCTTAATTGTGATACCACGTTCCTTTTCAAGATCCATATCATCGAGTACCTGTGCCTGCATCTCACGTGAAGAGATGGTTTTTGTGAATTCTAATAAACGGTCGGCCAGGGTGCTTTTACCATGGTCTATATGTGCAATAATACAAAAGTTACGTATGTTCTTCATTTTTTGTTTTCTGTCTCTTTTTTTTACCACTGAGACACAGAGTTCACGGAGAGGCACTAAGTTCTTCTTAGTGTTTCTATGTGCCCTTAGTGTCTAAGTGGTTTTAAGGGCCACAAATATAGTAAATTGCTGGAAATGAAAGGGGTTAAGAAGTGAATATTCC
>JAYSYG010000071.1:0-2385 GCA_043716685.1 Sphingobacteriaceae bacterium
AAAAACAGAGAATAGCCTTCGTTCCAGTAATGGTAAACCATTGAGTTGTTATTAAGAATGTCGTCAGTGAGGTTCTGGACCTCTTCGGGTTCACCGAAAATCCCAACAGCCGTATCCTTACTGCTTCCAAAAGGAAGCGTGCAAAAGCCTTTCAGGAGGTTTATTTCGGGTTTTTCGAACATAGGTGGCTAAAATATAAATTGTAGCATACACGAGGAAATATTTCTCAAAAAATAATTTTGAAATTTATTTGTAAAGTGAGTAAAAGTCTGCTATATTTGCACCCCGAATTAAAAAGAACTTGTTCTTGTATTCGGCCCGCACACGAAATGTCCCGATAACTATCGGGACGGTTCCTGCGAAAAGTGATAATAAATCAATCCGCCTTTGCACAAGGCTTCGGCGGGTAAAAGATTCCGTAGCTCAGCTGGTAGAGCATTACACTTTTAATGTAGGGGTCCTGGGTTCGAATCCCAGCGGGATCACAAAATAAGCCTAAACCCTCAGTAAACACTGAGGGTTTTTGTTTTTGGGTCAATGTGCGGGTCAAGAGAGTTTAATTGATTATTAATACAAATAATAATAGGAAAAATATAAGTATTCTCTTTTTATACCATTTTTGGATTATTAGATTAATGTACTGTCTTTTCATTTGTGTTTACATTGGTTTGAACCAGCACACTTAGCGCAAAGGCTGCTGCAGAAGCACAAAAAACCGAATAGTCTAGTGGTGCTTTTATATTTGTAGAAAATGCCATTGCAAGGGCAAAAAGTAAAAGCAGGGCTCCACATCCCCTCACAGTACACGTGGTTTTAAAGTTCATAAGAAGTAATATGCCAAAAAAAAGTTCTAAAATGGTTGCACTATATGCAAATACCGGCACGAGGGCAGAGGGTAAAAAGGGAGTAATTTTTTGAGTATAAGCAATAAAGTTCTCCCAACTTCCCCAAGATGACAGATCTTTTGGCCATAGTCCAAAACGGTCGGCTACTGCTGATAATAAGCCTGCACTTAATGATATACGTAAGAACCATTCAATGATTTTGTTTTGTGATAGGTCATTTTTTTGAGTTTAATTGTTTATCTAAGTTTCAAGTGTTACTGGAAACTCAGCTACAGAAGGACTCTGAACGCAGGCTTACTCCTCACCGCCATTCTTCATTTTAGAAAGCAAGCTATAGGCTCCTGTAACTACTACTTTTGAATGGGGGTTAAAATGCTTCGGTAATATTACTTCTGAATAACCCAATTCACTTTCCCCGGCACCCACTTCTATCATTTTAAAATTGTAAGCTTCTTTCGTTCCTGTAGAATCCCTTTGTTCTTTTGATTTAATAAAAATATATTTCTTTCCTTCAAAGGAAACAATAGATTGATCAGGAAGGGCTGTTACATGGGCGCTATCTGTTTCAACAACTGCTTTGAGATACATTCCCGGAATTAATTCTTTATCTTCCTTATCCAGGTGGCAATGGATCTGGATGCTCCTGTCGGAGTTAATTTCCTTTCCTACCAGGTGAACGGTAGCACTTCTGTGCTTTATTTCATTTGCCAGAGTAAACAGTACTTTTTGCCCGATTTTTAAGCGTGGCACGTCCTTTTCAAAAATAGTTAGCTCAGCGTGAAGATGTTCCGTATTCACTATTTCAAGCATCACATCGTGTGGATTTACATACGAACCAATGTTTACATTTACTTTCGTAACATATCCGTCAATGGGCGAATACAAATTAATTGTACTTTGTATCTGGCCCTTCTCCAGGGCCGCAACGTTAATATTGAGAAGCTGTAACCTCGCCTTTAGCCCCTCCATTTTAGCCTGAGCTGTTAAAAAATCCGCCTTTGCTTTTTGTAAGGTTTTTTTTGCATTCACGTTTTCATTTGAAAGTTCCTGCTGGCGCTCAAATTCTTCTTTCAAATAGTCTATCTGGCTGAATTCTTCCTTGTATTCCTGTTGCAGTTGTATGTAATCAGGATGTTGCATGATTACAATTACCTGACCTTTTTTAACCTGGCTGCCCTGGAGCATTTCTGTTTCTTTTACAAAACCGCCCATGGGAGCTGATACACTAACCTTGCTTTGTGGCGGAACGTCCAGTTTACCACTGGCCTGAATAATTCCACTAATGGTTCTCATTTCAATAGTTCCGAATTCAATGCCGGCGGTTTTATATTGCGCTTCAGTAAGTTCAACCACATTAACAGGTTCTGCATGTTGCTTCGTTTTTTCTTTTACCTCTTCTTTTGAACTGCAGGATACAAGAAGGATTCCTATACATGGTAAAATGGTACGGGCTATTTTTTGAATGATCTTCATTTTATTTTGTTTTAAAATTATTTATTAGCGATTAAATATTCCAGATAAATAACGGCCTGATTGTACT
>JAYSYG010000701.1:0-8582 GCA_043716685.1 Sphingobacteriaceae bacterium
GGTACAGGTATTTATGTAACAAAAATTCGTTTTACTTTAAATGCACCTTGTGTTCCAATTTCAACACTTGATTTTACAAATATTCTTACTATTTTAAACGGAACCCAATGTTCATTCCGGGTAACCAATTTAAATTTCGGGAAATTTATTCCGAACGCAAATTTCAATACAGGCCCTGTGTGTTTAAATACAAATGTGCAGTTTTCAGATGTTTCAACAATTACCAGCGGAACACTTTCATCCTGGTTATGGAGCTTTGATAACGGGAGTACTTCGACATTGACAAACCCTTTAAATTCTTATACAATAGCCGGAACGACAACGGCCACGCTCATTGTGACAGCCAGTTCAGGCTGCAAGGACACCATCACAAAGTCCCTAACAATAAATCTATTACCTGTTTCAAATTTTTCCTATTCTGTTGACTGTGTAAAGGATTCCGTTTTCTTTACAAATTCCTCTACAATTCCTTCCGGAACAATTGTGGGTTCGCTTTGGAATTTTGGGGATTTAAATGGATCCAGTAGTCTTACAAATCCATCCTACCATTATAATGCCAGTGGCTTTTATACCGTTGCCCTGATCTCTACATCAGCGTTTTCCTGCACTGCAACCAGCACCTTAGTTGTTAATTTAACCAATAAAGTATCAGCAAACTTCACTACTACCTCTATTAATAATTGCCTTGGATCGGTAATAAATTTTAGTGATGCCTCCACATATTCACTCAATGTAATAAACGCCTGGGCCTGGAACTTTGGAAACGGGAGTAACAGCTCCCAGCAGAATCCCAGCTATACTTATACTGCAGCGGGCACATATTCCGTAGTATTAACAAGCACCAGCGCAGATGGATGCAAGGGGTTTATATCACAGAATCTTATCATTAATGCTCCTCCCGTGGTGCAGTTTGGAGTTAGTACAGCATCTACATGCGCACTTGCAACGGCAACTTTCACAGATCTTTCCACACCAACCACCGGCTCAACCTGGTTATGGAATTTCGGAAATGGTACTACTTCCAGTCTCCGGAATCCGGTAAATTCGTATTCAGTAGCGGGAGTTTACCAGGTTAAACTTGTTGTCCTAACCGGTAGTGGATGTGCCGATTCTCTTACCGTACCCTATACTGTTTTATTACCATCCCCCACTTCAGCTCCTTTTTCATACCTGGTTGTGTCTAATTCAGAAGTTTCATTTTCAAGCCAGGCACCCGGCGTAGTAAATATTGCCTGGGATTTTGGCGACAGTCAAAGTTCTACACTAAATAATCCTCTCCACACATTTCCAGATGTAGCAACATACAAAGTCTGTTTAACCACTTACAATACTTCCGGCTGCGTTTCCTCTTCGTGCAAAGATATATTCGTAGGATTTTCAAGAATTGTAGCTGTTCCGTCAAGTTTTACGCCTAACAAAGACGATACTAACGATATATTAAAAGTGAAGGGTGGTCCTTTAGCTCAAATGGAATTTCAAATTTTTAATGAATGGGGCAATCTTTTATTTTCCTCTACGTCGCAGGATACGGGCTGGGATGGAACGTTTAACGGAGACCCACAGCCGGTAGGCGTTTACGAATACATTCTTAATGCAAAAACACAGGACAATAAAACCATCAGCCTTTATGGTGCAGTTAATTTAATAAGATAAAATTGAGACGATGAAAAAAAAAATACATATACTAGCACTGATTCTTTTTGGGTTAAACATCGGTTTAGCTCAGGACCCCCATTTTTCACAGTTTGACGCAAATCCGTTTTATATTAATCCTGCTTTAACAGGAGAAAGGCTTTCAGACTATAAAGGAGTCCAGTTTAATGCTTCCTATCGGGATCAAATGTCAAAGTATACAAAATCTCCAGGCTCTTTCAAGAATGTAGCTGTTGGTGCTGACGAACCTCTTAGTTCAAAATTTTCATTGGGGCAGTTTTTTTATAATGATAAAAGTGCAACCGGATCATTTAATACTACAGGTTTTATGGTAACGGGCGCTTATAAATTAATTGATCAGGAAGCAGATGCTGCCGGGAACCAAAATCTGTCGGTAGGCCTTCAAATGGGTGCTTACAATAAGAGCATTAACCCGGAGCAATTTACTTACGATGCACAATATTCAACGAACTCAGCAGATGGATTTGACAGAAGTATTCCTAGCGGGGAAACGTTTGCGCGGCAAAGTTATTATAATTTCAATTTAAACTTTGGAATATACTACCGCGCTACAAGTAAAAATAAAAAAAATTCAGTTTTTGGAGGACTTGCATTGTATAATATCACCCAACCGGGCAGGTCTTTTTTTGGCGGTTACAGTGCATTGCCCTTGCGGTTCAATCTGCATGCCGGCGCCATGTGCGTGCTTACAAAGCAACTAAGTTTAATGCCTCAGGTACTATACATGAACCAGGTCAAAGCCAGTGAAATCAATTTAGGTATACTTATGTTTTATAAAATAGAAGGGACTCTGTACGAACCGATATTTGGATTGAGCATTAGAAACAAGGACGCTGTAATTTTTCAGTTAGGTCTTAAATACCAAAGTATAACTTTTAGAGCAAGTTACGATATCATAACCAACCCGACAAAAGTGTATGGAAACAGGGGGTTGGAATTTTCACTTGTCTACACGCTAAAGAAAAAAGAAGCGGCTTCTAAAAAAAAAACAGCGACCGTTCCTTCAAGCGCCGTCAGCCAACTTTAATGATCTGACATTTTAGACTATTTATTAATAAAACTCTTTGCACTTAAAATGTTACATAAGTATTCTCCGTTAAGGAAAATCATTAATCAGCAACACGTATTTAGAATTAAAGCTATACTGGCTGTCTTACTTGCTTTTGGAAACCTGATGGTCTTTTCAAAGGGCGCTGACTTACCAATTAATTTAAAAAATTCTACTTCTTCTGCTCAGAGAATTATTAATACGAACGATTCAATTATTTTTGATCTTGCAAATGCAACACTTACTGCAACTTACTTAGATCTTCCTATTTATATAATTTCTGATGATGTTATAAACTCATTTGATTACGCGTTGAAATTCAACCTGGTTAATTTAACGTATTCCACAACAATTGAACTGATCCAATCCGATCCTACAATCATAGCGTCAGCATATTTTAATACTGCTGATCTTTTCCTGCGTTATACAGGTTCTACTTTACAAAGCTATCCCAATAATGGCATTCATATAACAACCATTAGATTCGCTTTAAGTGCACCCTGCCTCTCAATCTCTGCGGCAGATTTTACTGATATTCTTGCCATTTTAAATGGCGTTCAATGTTCCTCCCGGGTAACTAATTTAAATTTCGGAAAGTTCATTCCAAGTGCAGGATTTATCACCGGCCCAACCTGCCTGAACGCAAATGTGCAATTCTCAGACACTTCAAAAATCGTTAGTGGTACTCTCGCCTCCTGGTTATGGACCTTTGATGATGGCAGTACATCTGTTTTGCAAAACCCATTGGTTTCTTACACAACCGCCGGAGCCAGCACAGCTACTTTAATTGTAACAGCCAGCACCGGTTGCGTGGACACTAGTATTACGTCTCTGATTATAAACCTCCCTCCAATCTCTGGTTTTTCTTATTCATTTGATTGTGTGAAAGACTCCGTTTTCTTTACAAATACTTCAACCAGTCCTTCCGGAACAATTATAAGTTCAGTCTGGAATTTCGGAGATTCAAACGGAACCAGTAACCTTACAAATCCATCATATCACTATAATGCCAGTATAGTATATACTGTTACCCTGAGTTCCACATCCAGTTTTTCCTGCACTACAATCGAAAGCCTCATAGTTAATTTGTCTAATACTGTATCTGCAAATTTTGTAACAAACTCCGTTAATAATTGCTTGGGTTCTTCCATTAGCTTTAGTGACGTGTCTACCTATTCATTAAATGCTATAAACGTCTGGTCATGGAATTTTGGCGATGGTGGTAGCAGCACGCAGCAAAATCCAAATCATACATACGCAGTATCAGGCATCTATACCGTTTCACTAACCAGTGTCAGCGCTGAAGGCTGTAAGGATACCATTACGCGTAAAGTAATTATTTATGCTCTACCTGTTGTAAAATTCGGAATTACAAGTGTAACCACCTGTATTGTTGCAAACGCCGGCTTTAATGATCTCTCCACAACTCCCGCCGGTTCAATCTGGTTGTGGCATTTTGGAAATGGTGATACCTCAGGTTTACAAAACCCTACTTATTCTTATTCCATTGCCGGCGTTTACTCTGTTAAAGTGGTAATCACTACTACTGCCGGATGCAGCGATTCTCTCACTAAAAGTTATACTGTTTATTTTCCACCAACCGCCGACGCACCTTTTTCAGAAACTATTTTGTCAACAGCCGTAGTGTCCTTTTCAAACCTGACAGTGAATACAAAAAAAGCATTCTGGGATTTTGGAGATGGACAGAACTCTATCCTAAAAAACCCTTCGCATAAATTTCCTGGTATCGAAACCTACACTATCTGTTTAACAGCTTACGATACTCTGGATTGCATATACACCTCGTGTAAGGAGATCTATGTAGGCCTTGCACGGATCGTAGTGGTCCCCTCAAGTTTTTCACCTAACGACGATAACATTAATGATGTTCTCAGGGTAAGAGGAGGTCCTTTAGTAGAAATGAAATTTCTTATTTTTAATGAATGGGGCAATCTTTTATTTTCTTCACCTTCACAAGATATAGGCTGGGATGGAACGTTTAACGGGGAAGCACAACCAGTGGGCGTTTACGAATATATTCTTAAAGGTAAAACCGCCGACAATTTTAAAATTAACCTGTATGGTGCCGTTAACCTTACCAGGTAAATTTTAAACCAAATAGATCCAGGAAATCAAAAACTATTTTTCGCTTCCCTATCAATAGATAAAAAAAAGAGAACCACATCAGCGATGGCTTTATACATCATATAGCACCGTATTTCTAGATGAATGTTTACAGGACAAAATATCAGAGCCTGATTGCCAGACCTGCAGAAAAAAAACGGTTATAAGGGTCATAATTAAACGTTGTACCAGTCACACCATAAAACGCCAGCATGTTATTCATCTGGTAAGACAGACCAACTCCGGTGTTATGCTGCGGATCTTCACCAGATTCGTATTGACCATAATACTCTGAAAACACATCCGTTCTATCTGTTACTTTATAATGCAAAGATGCATTGAAAAAGGAAGACCAGCTTAAGCCAAAAGGCTCTTGCATAACACCTGGATTATATTGAAACTTCCATTTTTTTCCTATTTTGTTTTGAAAGGCAACTGAGAAAATTGGCGACCAATATTGAGATTGATCTGAAGTTTTGGAAGTAAAAGGCAATTTTAAATAACCTGCTAAGGTGATATCCGGCAGAATCTTATGATCTTGTATAACAGCGAATTTTAAACTCAGTGCAAGAGGCGATGTACTCTGCACGGTTTGTTCAAAATACTTATCGCGTTCATACCCTTCCTCTATCAGAAGCCTCAATTCCAGTTTTTTGAAGAGGCCGTAGCGGAGCAACCCTTGTCCTATAATTGGACTTTCTCCCTTTTCGAAAGCTGTGTGTAAATACGCAAACTCACATTGAAGTTCATCCTTCTCAACCAGATCTGTTCCTTCGGTTTCGTCGGGCAAGTCCATATTCAACTCTACCATTTTTTGTTTATCCTGTGAGAAAACATTTTGGGAAACCATAACCATAAATAATATTCCAAGCATTAGTCTCATTATTTTTTATCTCTTTTTAGAGTTTACGAAATTTACAGTTTTCGATTGCGTTCTTAACAGATGAGGCAATTAATAGGGAAAAAATTCCACAAGGAGTTATCTTAATCATTTAGGGTTATACCTGGAAAATAAATTGAAAAACATGAATCGTAATTCCTTTTATTCTTATAATTTAAACGAACACCAGGATTTTTTGAGGTGTTACGACCGGTTTATTGGCCCAGTTCTTTTCTTTAAAACAGCAACTATCGTTGAATTTAAGGCCCAAGTACAAGCTACCGACACCTTTCCAGTTTAACGCAAAAGAATTTTATAGCGCAGTGTACTCATTATTAATTATTTTTTCCAAGTGTAACGCGCGATCTAATCAGTTTTAGTGCTCTTATCAGATGATAATAATATACCTAATGCTACACCAGCTACTATTCCTGCGAGGATTGTTCCAATTATACCTTTCATAAATTATGTTTGTTCTTAATACTTCTATTTTCATGCCAAATGCAGCCAACCAAGGTTTAAATGTGCGGCCCGGAAAGTTATTTTTTGATGATTTTATTTTTAGTTACTTGGGCGGGAGTTCCTCAGTCACAATTTTTGAACATTTTAAAAGGCTACTGTCCATGTAGATCACCCAATCACTTTCGGCGATCATGTGAATATCGTACTTAACCACTATAGTAGTATTATCTGCATCCACCCCGAACTGGGTATTCATTATGAATTTTTATACTTAATTTTTTTTTGATGGTACACCGCATGGAGTTGGATTTGGCTTGAGCGCAAGCATTGCAAGAACCATTAGTTTGTGGGCAGGACTACTAAACTAAAAAAGCCCCTTGTGGAACTTCTGTTTTTATTATTCATAAATATCTTTTCGTTGGCCGACTTTCTGGACGTCTATTATTTTTATACCTTCATCTATTGTGTAAATAACCCTGTAGTCGCCTATTCATATTCTCCAGAACTCCATCTTTTTTACCTTTAGCTTTTTACATCCAATAGGTCTGGGATTTTCTGCCAGCTGAAAGATGGCTGTAGTGATTAACCGCTATTTTATTCGGCACCTCATTCAGTTCTTTAGCAGCCGATTTTTTAATGGTTATTTTATACATAACTACTTGTTAACACCTTCTCCAGCCAAGAATCTACCAATTCTAAAAAGCTATTATCTTTAAACTAGAGCGACTACCGTTTACAAGGCGCAAATAATTTTGTCATAGTTGGCCAAGCGGGTTATTTTTGAATGATAATTTTGTGTATTATCGTTTTACTTCCAGACCGAATCTCCATTAAATAAACTCCGTTTTTCACTTCAGAAGTGTTGACTACAATTTTTTTAACTAAGACTACTGATGGCACCATAATTTGCTGTCCGGTTAGGTTTCTGAATATGATATCTACAATGGTTTCTGCTCCACTGAACTCTACAGTCAATTCGGTATTTGCAGGATTCGGATAAATTGTAATCTCTGGTATTGAATTATTTATCAGGTAACAAATAGGAGAATAGCTAAACTTACCATCAAAATCAGTTTGTTTCAAACGGTAGTATAAGTTTTCTTTAAATACCATTTGATCCTTGAAACTATATTTTAATTCCTGTTGACTATTTCCAGAACCCTTAATTTTTCCTTTTGAAACAAAATTAATTCCATCAACAGAAGCTTCAATTGTAAAATAGTCGTTATTAGATTCGGAGGCTGTGATCCAGATTAATTCAGCTAAGTTATCTCCAGAAAGGTTGCAATAAAAATTTTTCAGACCAATTGGCAATGGGTTTGTAGCTGTAAAAGACCCAAAAGTAAAAGGACTGAAGTTTGTAACCGGGCCATTAGTGATAATAGAACCCGTTGTGGTATTTCCTGTTGTTCCACCATTTCCCTGGTCTTTCCATTTAACCTGCCCGGCATCCCACCTTGCCACCCGGAGGTCGGACAGAAGAGTTACTCCGCAGCTGTTTATATCCCAGGTCATGGTGACACTTACGTTAGAGATTACGCCCAAAGCGCGATTCAATATCCAATATTCGCAGCGTCCTATATGATCCAACGAAGGGTCCTTTAGAGATACACTATATGTTGGATTTACATCTCCAATAAAATATTGTGCAACAAAATTATCAGTGGCAAGTGTTGGGGCCGAGATGGCGATGGGCCTATAGAGCCCTCCCGTTCCTACTGGAAATATAAAAGCACTGTTTCCAATCTTAACCAGCGGGCCATTTACAAAACTGCTATTGCTTTGTCCGCTAGCGGTGGCGCCGTTTAAAACCTGTAATACAGCATTCTGGTTGAGTATGCCGTTTGTAAGTACCAGGTTATTGCTGATGTTGTGTACTCCTCCGCTCAAGGTCACAGTGGCAGAGCCTGTTTTATTCAGGGTTAAGTTGTAAATGGTTTGCGTGAATGTTGCAAGGCAGCTAAATGTAATGTTGGTTGAACCTAACAAATTTACCGTTCCCGTTCCCGAACTAAAAGTACCGCCGTTGTTCCAGTCGCCATATACATCAAGATTATTAGATCCGCTTATGGACAGGGCTGCGGCAGGAATGAGCGTATTGTAAGTACCTGCAGCGATAGCGGGGGAAATGGTGATGGTATTACATTGGGCGCCGGGGCCTGAGATGAGGGGCATATACTGAGGTCCGGCGGACGGGATCACAACATTTGTAAGGGCGCCTGGCACACCATAACCGCACCAGTTAGCGGCTGTAAACCAGTCAGTACTTGTTGCGCCTATCCAGGTGCTTTGGGCAGTGGGCGATGCAACCGGTGCGAGGGTAACCGATATGACGCCGTTGCCGGTAGTCTGGATCAACCTGAACTCTACTGTCGAATTGGGGTTTAAAGCACC
>JAYSYG010000702.1:0-8581 GCA_043716685.1 Sphingobacteriaceae bacterium
GTAAAAGAAGCGAACCTGGTAACAGAAGGCTTTGGAAGCAGTAACCCTATAGAGTATAAAATTAAAAGCCGCCGAAACAGAAGAGTGGAGATTTATTTATATTCCGTAAATACTGTTTCACAAAGGTAATTACATTTTTATAACCTATAGAATTAAGTAAAGCGCGTTGATTTTTCAGCGCGTTTTATTTTTAATTTAATGGAACTGCCAGAACTGGCAGTGAAACAATAAAGGTTGATCCTTCATCAATTTTACTGCGCGCAGAGATAAAGCCATTATGCTGGTCAGCAATTTTTTTACAAATGGCAAGACCTATACCGGTACCCTCAAATTCACTATTAAAATGAAGTCGCTTAAAAATACTAAAGATCTGTTCGGAGTCTTTTTGATCAAAGCCAATTCCATTGTCTGTTATATGAATTCTGCAATATTTAGCCTTTTCGTTGGTTTCTGTATTGGATCTTTCATAACTGATCTCAGAACTGATCCGGATAATCGGCTTTACATTTTTTCGTGAATATTTTAAGGAATTACTAATCAGGTTCTGGAACAGGGAGCGTATTAGTCCGGGATTGATCACCAAAGGAGGCAACTTATCTACAAGAATCCTGGCTTGTTTTTCTTTTATTCCCAGTTCCATTTCTCCGAGGACCTCATTTACCAGTCCGTTGAGATTTGTTTCTACGAAAGAATTTTTATCCGCAACAATTTTTGAAAGAGCAAGAATGTCTTTAATGAGAATCCGCATGCGCTCGGCTGCTTTTTGTATCCGGTTGATATACATATCCGCCTCCTCGTCAATTTGATGCGAATACTTGGAAGAAAGTCTGTCGCTGAAAGTAATGATCTTGCGCAGCGGTTCCTGAAGATCATGAGAGGCCATAAATGCAAACCGGTCAAGTTCTTTATTCGCCGACTCAAGCCGCTCAATATTTTGCAGCAGCTTTTGATTGAGATCCTTAACCTGTTCTTCTGATGCAATGCGCTCGTGAATCTCACTCTCCAGGCTTTTATTAATGCTTTTCAGTGTCTGTTCCTGCATCAGAAGCATGTGATTTTTGCGGTATAGATCAATAAATACGTTTACTTTCGCTCTCAGCAGATCCGGGTTAATGGGTTTGTAAATATAGTCAACAGCACCACTTTTATATCCTTTAAAAATATTCTCATCACCAAAATTATTGGCAGTAATAAAAATTATAGGAATGTGTTTTAGCTTTTCCCGTTCATAGATCAGCTCGGCCGTCTCAAACCCATTCAGATTCGGCATTTTCACATCCATCAGGATGAGTGCAAAATCAAACTCACTTAAAAGTATTTTGAGGGCCTGCCGTCCCGAATTCGCTTTCACAAAACTATACCCGTCTGTACCCAGAATTGCTTCTATGGACATGAGGTTATCTTCGCGGTCGTCAACTAATAATATTTTAGGAGGCATATTTTTTATTTATAAAACCATATACGCATTAACGATAGTAACTGGTCAATTTTTAAAGGTTTGGTAATATAATCTGATGCCCCTGCTTCGATACATTTCTGCCTGTCACCTTTCATCGCTTTTGCAGTAACGGCAATGATCGGCAGCGAACTGTTCTTATGTTCACGCCTGATCTTTTGTGTCGTTTCGTACCCATCCATCTCAGGCATCATAATATCCATAAGCACCATATCTATTTTAGGGTTTTCATTTAGTATATTGATCGCATCTTTTCCGCTTTCTGCAGTTATCGCATTAATATTCAAACGCTCAAATACAGTCGTCAGGGCAAACAGGTTCCTCACATCATCATCCACTACAAGGATATTTTTACCGGTTAAAATGTCTTCTTTCATCCGGATGTTTTCAATGATCTTGTTTTTCTCAGGCGCCAGGTCCTTATGGTTAATGCGCAGGTGCAGAACGGTTTCTTCCAGAAGGTATTCAATGGAGTTTACACCTTTGGCAACTACCGTGTTAGAGTTTTTGTTTATTTGTTGCAGTTCCGTTTGTGTAAAATCTTTCGCCGAATAAATAATTACCGGCGTGATACTTTTTTTCAATTCGGCTACTTTTTTAATCAGGTCCGGACCGGAAAGATCGGGTAGAGTATAATCCAGTATGATACAGTCGTAGTCGTTAGTGCCGATTAATTTTAGGGCCTTTTTAGCAGTTGAGGCAATGGTCACTTCGATTTTATCCCCCTGTAGGATCTTTGCAATTTGAGAGGAATCTATTTCATTGTCTTCAACTACCAATACCTGCTTGATCACTTTCTCACCGAAGTGTACTATATCTTTAAACAAGTTATTCAGCGCGTCGTTTTCAAGAGGTTTTAATAAGAAACTTCTTGCGCCACGTCTCAACGCAAGGTCCTTATTTTCTTCACCTGAAATTAAATGAATAGGAATATGTCTGTAACTTAAATCGTTTCTTAACAGATCAAGTATTTTCCAGCCGCTTGTATCAGGTAGTTTTACGTCAAGGGTAATAGCAACCGGCATATAACGGTTAATAAAGTCAAAGACTTCGATGTAACTTATTGCAACAATTGCTTTCAGGCCATTAGTATGCGCTCTTTCGATGAGAATTTTACCGAAGCGCAGATCATCTTCTACGATTAATAATACTTTTTCTCCAGCCTGAATGTTATTCCTGTCATCGCCGCTTTCGTTAATCATCTCATTAACGTTCATTTTCTTGTCTTCCGTTGAAATATTAAGGGAATTGAGAAGTTTATCAAGATTTTGGTTTTCATCTGCAAGCTGCAATTGTTTGTATGCAGGGTTGCTTGATGTTTCAATAGAAAGAAGGCCCTGGATATTTTCTACAGGGAGAAATAGTGTAAAGGTGCTTCCTCTTCCCGGGGAGCTTTCAAGCTCAATGGTTCCGCCTAATAGTTCGGCCAGACCGCGGCTGATGGATAAACCCAGACCCGTTCCACCGTACTTACGGCTTGTAGATCCTTCCGCTTGCTGAAAGGCTTCAAAAATGATATTTTGTTTTTCCTGCGGGATTCCGATCCCGGTATCGATAATAGAGAAGGCGACAACTTTTTTAGCATTGTCAAGACTTGCCATCATGCCTTGTTTCCAGATCTTCGCTTCACTGATCCGAAGCCTTATCTCTCCTTTTTCGGTAAACTTAAAGGAGTTCGATAAGAGATTTTTCAGGATCTGGTTCAAACGCTGTAAGTCGGTCTCCATCATGTCCGGGAGAGTGGTATCCATCTCGATGGAGAACTTAAGTTGTTTTGCTTCTGAAAGAGGTTTAAAGGTTGTTTCCACAAAAGAAGCGATCTCTGTAAACCGCACGGAAGAAAAGTTCGCTGAAATAAAACCGGATTCGATTTTTGACAGATCGAGAATGTCGTTGATCAACTGGATCAGGTCATCACCGCAGGAGTGAATGGTCTTCGCGTAGCGAACCTGTTTATCATTTAAGTTGCCTTCTGCATTTTCATAAAGCTGCTGCGCGAGGATCAATAAGGAATTTAGCGGTGTCCGCAACTCATGCGACATGTTCGCCAAAAACTCTGATTTGTATTTTGAAGTGAGGGTTAATTGTTCTGCTTTTTCTTCCAGTGAACGACGGGCTTCTTCCACTTCTTTGTTTTTTGCTTCCACCTCGTCTTTTTGTTTTACGAGCAGAAGCGCTTTATCCTGCAACTCATCATTTGTTCTGCGTAACTCTTCCTGTTGAATTTTTAATTCTCCTGCAAGAGATTGTGATTGCGCGAGTAATTCCTCTGTTCTGGAGTTCGTCTCGATCGTATTTAATACAATGCCGATACTTTCGGTTAACTGGCTTAAAAAGTCTAAGTGAGTTATACTGAACGTATCTAAAGATGCTAATTCGATAACGGCTTTTACATCGTTCTCGAATAACACGGGTAAAATAATTAAGTTAAGAGGTTTGGTTTTGCCCAACGAAGAATTAATTTTAATATAATCTCCCGGAACATTATTCAATAAAATCCTTTCTTTTTCAAAAGCACATTGGCCTACCAAACCTTCGCCAATAGAAAATTCTGTGGGAATAGATTTAGTTGGTTTGTAAGCGTAAGAAGCAAATAATTTTAATTTGGCTGTCTGGGTTTCTTCATCACCTTTTAAAATATAGAAGGCACCATAATGTGCTGTTACAACCTGGGCTAACTCTGAAAGGATCCGTTGTGTAACGGTGTTCAGATCTTTTTGACCTTGCAACATTTGTGTAAACTTAGCTAAGTTGGATTTCAGCCAATCCTGCTCCTGGTTACGCAATGTTGTTTCGCGCAAGTTGGCGATCATCTGGTTGATCGTATCTTTTAAGGCTTCTACCTCTCCTTTAGCATCAACACGAATGTTACGTGTCAAGTCACCTTTTGTTACCGCAGATGCCACTTCTGAGATCGAGCGCACCTGTGTTGTTAAATTTTCTGCTAACTGGTTTACGTTTTCTGTTAAGTTTTTCCAGATCCCCGATGCACCCGGTACGCTTGCCTGCCCGCCCAATCGCCCTTCAACGCCTACCTCGCGGGCAACGTTTGTCACCTGATCGGCAAACACAGCAAGTGTATCGATCATCTCGTTGATCGTTTCTGTTAGCTGTGCCACTTCACCCTTTGCATCAATCGATAATTTCTGGCGCAGGTTTCCGGTTGCTACCGATGTAACTACCTTCGCAATACCACGCACTTGTGATGTTAAGTTGGAACCCATCATGTTTACAGAATCAGTTAGATCTTTCCATGTGCCGGCCACACCTTTTACTTCGGCTTGTCCGCCCAGTTTCCCTTCAGTTCCTACTTCCCTTGCAACACGTGTTACTTCAAAGGCAAACGAATTTAATTGTTCCACCATTGTATTGATGGTATTTTTAAGATCAAGAATTTCTCCCTTCACGTCAATCGCAACCGTTTTGGACAGATTACCCGAAGCCACTGCTTTTGTTACTTCCGCAATATTTCTTACTTGGGCTGTTAAGTTCGAAGTCATTTGATTTACAGAATCCGTAAGATCTTTCCACGTTCCTGCAACTCCCGGTACGAAGGCTTGTCCGCCCAATTTACCATCTGTTCCTACTTCCCTTGCTACACGCGTTACTTCAGAAGCGAACGCACGCAACTGATCTACCATTGTATTTAATGTTTCTTTTAACTGAAGAATTTCTCCACGAACGTCAACGGTAATTTTTTTGGACATATCTCCGTTTGCCACCGCAATTGCCACTTCCGCAATGTTACGTACTTGTGAGGTTAAGTTACCGGCCATTTGGTTAACAGAATCCGTTAGATCTTTCCACGTTCCGGCAACACCCGGTACACTGGCTTGTCCTCCCAGTTTCCCTTCTGTACCTACTTCCCTTGCCACACGTGTTACTTCTGAAGCAAAGCCACGGAGCTGATCCACCATGGTATTGATCGTATTTTTTAATTCAAGAATTTCGCCTTTAACGTCCACACCAATCTTACGTGATAAGTCACCATTCGCTACAGCAGTTGTTACCTCCGCAATGTTACGTACCTGTGATGTTAAATTGGAGGCCATTTTATTTACAGAATCCGTGAGATCTTTCCATGTTCCCCCTACACCTGGTACGTCGGCTTGTCCGCCAAGTTTGCCTTCTGAACCTACCTCACGGGCCACACGTGTTACCTCCGAACCAAAAGAATTCAGCTGATCAACCATTGTATTGATCGTATTTTTTAATTCAAGAATTTCTCCTTTAACATCCACTGTAATTTTACGCGATAAGTCCCCTTTGGCCACTGCAGTGGTTACCTCGGCAATGTTACGCACCTGCGCTGTTAAGTTAGAACCCATTTGGTTTACAGAATCTGTGAGATCTTTCCACACGCCACCAACACCTTCTACAGTTGCCTGTCCGCCAAGTTTTCCTTCGCTGCCAACTTCACGTGCCACGCGTGTTACCTCCGAACCAAAAGAGTTCAGCTGATCCACCATCGTATTAATTGTATTTTTTAACTCGAGGATTTCCCCTTTAACATCCACAGTAATTTTACGTGACAAGTCACCATTGGCTACTGCCGTTGTTACCTCTGCAATATTACGTACCTGTGAGGTTAAGTTAGAACCCATTTGGTTTACAGAATCCGTCAAATCTTTCCATGTTCCACCTACGCCGGTTACTTTTGCCTGGCCGCCAAGTTTTCCTTCTGTACCTACTTCTAGCGCAACACGCGTTACTTCAGAAGCGAACGAGTTGAGCTGATCCACCATGGTGTTAATGGTTTTTTTCAACTCAAGAATTTCTCCTTTAACATCAACTGTAATTTTACGTGACAAATCACCCTTTGCCACAGCGGTTGTTACCTCAGCAATATTTCGCACCTGTGCTGTCAGGTTAGACCCCATTTGATTTACAGAGTCAGTAAGATCTTTCCAAACACCACCAACTCCTTTTACGGTTGCTTGTCCACCAAGTTTTCCTTCAGACCCCACTTCCCTTGCTACCCGCGTAACTTCAGAAGCAAAAGAGTTGAGTTGATCCACCATAGTGTTGATCGTATTTTTTAGTTCAAGGATCTCTCCTTTAACGTCCACAGTAATTTTACGTGATAAATCCCCTTTTGCTACTGCCGTTGTTACTTCGGCAATATTACGTACCTGGCCTGTTAAGTTTGATCCCATCTGGTTTACAGAATCCGTGAGATCTTTCCAAACGCCACCAACACCTTCTACAGTTGCCTGTCCACCGAGTTTACCTTCAGAGCCTACTTCCCTTGCCACACGCGTTACTTCTGAACCAAACGAGTTCAGCTGATCCACCATTGTGTTAATTGTATTTTTTAATTCAAGAATTTCTCCTTTAACGTCCACCGTAATTTTACGCGATAAATCCCCTTTTGCTACCGCCGTTGTTACCTCGGCAATGTTACGCACCTGAGCTGTAAGATTAGACCCCATTTGATTTACGGAGTCCGTCAGATCTTTCCATGTTCCTGCTACTCCTTTTACCTGGGCCTGTCCACCAAGTTTACCCTCTGTTCCTACTTCAAGCGCTACACGTGTTACTTCAGATGAAAAAGAGTTCAACTGATCCACCATCGTGTTGATCGTATTTTTTAATTCAAGGATTTCTCCTTTAACGTCTACTGTAATTTTTTTAGATAAGTCGCCTTTCGCTACCGCCGTTGTTACCTCTGCAATGTTACGTACCTGGGCCGTGAGGTTTGATCCCATCTGGTTTACAGAGTCGGTAAGATCTTTCCATACGCCTGCAACACCTTTTACTTTTGCCTGGCCTCCTAATTTTCCTTCGGAACCCACTTCACGGGCCACGCGGGTAACCTCCATCGAGAAGAGGTTGAGTTGCTTCACCATGTCGTTTACTTCTTTTGCGATCCTGGCAAATTCACCCTGCAAGGCGTGGTCCCCGATCTTCTCAGACATTTGTTGCGAGAGATTGCCCTTAGCCACGGAGCTGATTACGTGCGCAATTTCAATGGTAGGATGCACCAGATCGGAAATAAGGGTGTTCAGGGAGTCAATTCCGGTGTGCCACGATCCGCTTGTAAAAGGTACTTCAATACGCTGGGTTAATTTACCTTGTTTTCCGATGGTATTACCAGCTTTGGTAAATTCAAGCATCATTCTTTCGTTCAGATCTATAATATCGTTGAGTGTATCGCAGATTTTCCCGCTGAGACCCACGTTATCAATTGGCATTCTTGCTGTAAAGTTTCCATTCTTTACTTCTGTGAGTACGGTTAAGAGGTGTTTTTTATCCAGTGTTCCGAAGAGCTGATCCATAGGATCTATCTGCGTATCTGGCATTTTCATTTTGTTTTTTGAAGTTTTTGGCTTTTCAATAACGAATAGTTCCTTGTCAACATGTCCGTTACCGTTACCGTTAGCTGCACCGTTCGTGCCTTTTCCGTTGGTTGATTTCAGCACTTTTGTTTTTTTAATACTCATGATGTATCAATAATAAATTTGTAATGAGACCAGAATTTTGTGAGTAGTTCTCCATCAAAACAAAGCAAGAAAAATATCTGATATTTCCCAAATAAAAGTGCCTAAAAATGGGCGTTGTAGCAAAAATTGTGGAATATATTACTCACTTAAAAATGGCTTAATATTTGTGTAGAAGGTTTCTTAGCTCTCAAAAACACTCTGATATATTTTACAGAATTTTAGCAGAAGCTTTTATTGTGCATGGATTACCATTTAACACCCTCACACCTAACACATAGCGTGGCATGATTATTTATTCAATAGTAGTAAAAATAAGAAACTATGGATAATTTTAAAAAATCAGATATGACCACGATGACGGGTTGTATGAATAAATTGCAATCAGATGGATTTACTGAAAATTTCGTAGCCGCTGAAAAAGGCCTACAAGCTCCTTCTTCGGAAAAATTTTATATTCCCTCGGAAGTTAAAATACTTAATTTTTACAGGTTTGAAGGTGAAAGCGACCCGGCTGACAATGCTATTGTGTATGCAGTTGAAACGAATGATGGAATAAAAGGAATGCTCGTTGATTCTTATGGCGCATCCGCAAATTCGTTCGTTTCTAAATTTATAACTGAGGTTGAGGATATCACGAAAAAGGAACCTCATAGCTCATAAGTTAATCAAAGGAATTTCTCGA
>JAYSYG010000703.1:0-2790 GCA_043716685.1 Sphingobacteriaceae bacterium
AAACTCCACCCTTAACACAGTTGCAAATACTGTTGCCGTAAGTACCGCGGCTGCGGAAGATTATTCTGATTACACATTAGTGCCGGCAGATGAATTATATGATAAAAGCCCGGCGGCCGATAGCATGTTGGCCGAATTAAGGCAGCGTTATACAAATTATTTTGATTCGCTTGCTGCGGATACAAAATCAGCCGGTGTTAAAATGATTTTTTGCTGGATTACAACAGAAGGGGAAAGGAAAATGCATTCACAAGAAAAAGCGTATGTACAAAAATTATGTTCAGATAAGGGGATCGAGTTTGTAGATCTTGTACCTCTTATAAAGAATAAAACAGCTCAGGAAATAACCTTTATGCCAAAAGATGGACATTTTAATCAGTATGGGTGTAAACTCATGGCAGATAAAATGGCTGAGTATATAAAAAAATATACTGCAGTAAGATCCACAAAAACCTACGCTGAAAAACCTGCGCTCTTTGGTGATCTTGAACCCAATCAAAAAGATAATATTTTAGATGGCGGTAAAGATCTTCCGTACAAGCTTACAACAAATAGCCAGGGGCTGAGAATGAATTATGACCTGGCACCTCAAAAATCCAAGCAGCGAATTTTAGTAATGGGCGACTCAGGTTTTTATTTCCCTTTTCTTGACAATGATAAAACAGGTACCGGCCAGCTTCAGGCTATGTTCCCGGACAAAGAGATAATTAATGCAGCAGTATGGGGCTACTCCTTTTATGATCACTGGTTGCTGTGGAAAGAAAGACTAAAATATTCAGAACCTGATGTTCTTTTTTTGCAGTCAAGCGGAGCGGATATTGTCAAACAGTTTTTTACACATCGTTTAAAATACAGCAGGCAGAAGAATCTTATAGTACCTACAGAGTCCGAAAAAAATTATTACAAAACGCTGAAAAAATAAGTAGCTTCAAGTATTCATTTCTTATATTTTATTGCTGCCGATGAATTTTTTTCATCGGCAGTTAAATTTTTAGCGGATGAGCACATTTATTAATAATGTAAGATTTGCTAATGCAGGTATACGCTATTTTTTTAAAACAGAACGCAATGGTCGGATCCAGTTTGTTGTGTCCTGCATCATTTTAATTGCCTCATGGTTTTTTAAAATAAACAGAATCGAATGGTGCGTTGTACTTTTTTGCATTGCGCTTGTTACAGTACTGGAGATGGTAAATACAGCTCTTGAAAGGGTTTGCGCTATGTTGAGTACAGAATATCATCCTATGATAAAGATCATTAAAGATGTATCTGCAGGCGCAGTTTGGTGGGCAAGCATATTTTGTATTATTATCGGCACAATAATTTTTCTTCCGTATGTTATAATATTCTTTCACATGCACTTGTTATAAATGAAAAAAATAATTACTGTAATTCTTTTGTAGTTATGTCGGGGCTTGTCTTTAGGAACCCTTCTATTGCTTGGCCCAATGAGATGGGTCATCAATTTCCGGCGTGAAAAAGTAATGGGAGAAAATACAGAGAAAATTACTGTAATTATCCTGATGGTTACGTTCAGAAACTTTTCGGAGCCGGATCCAAAAACTGTTTCTGATGAAGAAGAACAATGGCTGCAACCATACAGGATTCCAATGAAAATTTATGAGGTTAATGAAAAAACATCGCCCTCACAGATGGAGGAAATAAGGGCGGGTATAAAGGCCTTACCCAAACCTGTATATATCCATGGATTTTTTACCCATGATAAAGAAATAGTGTTGTTTGAAGCGTTGTATAGAAAATCAATTAAGTGATCGGCCTGCTTTTATGTGTTTGCTTTTTTGTAAACCCTTACATAATCTATAACAAAGTTTTGAGGTAAAGCTTTGTCATCTATGGGCCCGGGCCACGATGAACCCATGGCAAGGTTTATTTTTAAATAGAAAGGTTTTCTGAATGGATTTTCTTTTTCTTTCCCTGCCTCGTTAGCCGCAAAGCGGTGATATTGAATACCGTCTCTGAAGAAACTTATTTCATGTCTGTCCCATTCAACAGCATAAATATGAAAGTCATTATCAGGAATAATTTTCACCTTGCCTCCGCTTGATCGATACTGAGTTTTAGGATCGGGAAAATGAAGTGATCCGTGTATAAATTCAGGATCGGAACCTACAAATTCCATTATATCAATTTCTCCGCATGCGGGCCATCCCAGTGAATTTTCATTCGTTCCCATCATCCATATAGCCGGCCACATGCCTTTACCGCTTGGTAGTTTGGCTCTTACCTCGATCTTACCGTATTTGAAACCATCTTGCGCTTTGGTATGAATACTGGCAGATGTATAATTGGCAAAAGAGTTTTCATATCGCCAATCGTCACTTCCATTTTTATAATTTTTATTGGAGAATTTTTCTTTCCTTCCTGTAATGATCAAATTACCATTCAGTACATTAATATTCTCTTTTCTTTTTCCTGTATAAAATTGCTTTTCCTCATTTCTTAAATGCCCCGTCTCGTACGACCATTTTTCCGAATCCGGAAAGCCGGAATAATTGAATTCATCCTGCCAAACAATTTTCCATTTTGCTGAATGAGCATTTTCAGGAATTGTATTTGTAAAACTGCACATAAATACAAAGAGGGAAATGAAAAGAAAAGGATTTAGGGAAGCCATATCACAGGGTAATAATCAAAACTTTTTTCGGTAGAAATGCAAAATTAAAGAATCTCAAAGCTTTTAAGATCAATCTATTTACAGTTTTCTTTCATGGTTGGGCGGATAAGCGGCACATAATATTTCCAAAAGAATGGAATATGCGGCTTAGCAAG
>JAYSYG010000704.1:0-8542 GCA_043716685.1 Sphingobacteriaceae bacterium
TTTTTTTTGTGGTACAAATGTAAGAGTTTGTTTTAATTTTTCAGGGCAGTTACTAAATTAATCTCCATTTTTACTGGAAAGTAATTCTTAAGCTAAAGCCGCCATTTGTGCTGGAAGTTCGGAAAGAAGCGGAGGTTTGTGGTATGGTATGCACCCAATCATAAAACAGCCTCAGTGTTATATTCGGCGTTAACTGGTAATCGGCCGAAGACCGCAGGGTAATAATATTTGTTCCGCCTGTTGGTACGCTTAAACCTGTTTCAACCTGCCTGATCACAGAAATATTTTTACGGAAGCTGAGATCGAGACGGATATTCAGGTTGCTTTCAAGCACTTTGCCCTGGATCTTCACATTTTTAAGCCTGAGTTTCTGGATCTGGTAAGAACCGCCAATGATATACTCCTGGCCTTTTGTCTCAATGATCTGGAAGGCGGTAAGATTCAGCGTGGTTGTTTTATCGCGACGTGTTTCAAGATTTAATCCCCAAGTTGGTTTCGGAAACCTGAAATCAAATTTAAGTAAAGGCTCGTAACGCTCACTCATGGTAACTGATCCAATCGTATAATACGGGACAAAATTCGATTTTATTGTCTGCGTACCTGTACTTTGCGTTACGAGTACACGCTGATCCTGAGTTATACCATTATTATTAAAATAAAGGTTGTTTGAAAAGCCGTTAATGCTATAGGTACTCCTGTAAGCATGTCTCACAGTTATACCCGTAAATACCTTTTTTACCACTTTTAATTTCCCCAATCCATCCCAGCTGATCGTCCAGTTGGGCAATGGTGTTTTAGGAAATATATTTTTGGTATTGTAGCCTTTAATATCGCGACCTGCGTATGTGCGATAAAATGCCCCAAGTAATACATCCTGTTGATTATCTGAGTAGCCGTCAATATAACTCGCAGTAGTAGTACCGTTTCCGGCAGAATTTAATGTTACATATTTTATTTCTTTACTTGAAGAATCGTTTGCATTACCCATCTCAGTCGCCACATTACGCCTGGCATCTCTGAACTCCTCGAATAGTTTAGAGTTTACAGGATTCTTCCCATCTTTAAATGAATTGAAAAAGGTAAAGGTGGATATATTGAAATTACCTGATTCCGAGGGGCTGGCATTAAATTTGTATCCATTATGAATGTAACCTTCTGCAGTAAGGCTATCAACATTTTTACTTTTGTTATATAGTACGTAAGAAGACTTGGTTTGAGAAAAAGAATAATTACCATTAAGTTCTATTTTAAGGCTTCCATGTGGCTCAAGGTTGGCTTTATATGAATAGGTTTTAGAGTAAGTTCTCGTGTAGGGGGTAGTTTGCGATCCGTATTTAGAGAGCCAGCTGTTTTTTGGATCCGTGCTTCTTTCAAGAAGGTTTTTATCATACATACCGGTTGTAAATAAAAAGCCTGGTGCCTGTTGTGCTCCAAAGTCCATACCACCGTATTGTGAACGTGGTAAAAAATTAGGCAAAGCTTGCCCTCCTTGTATTTGCCCGGTAACAGAGATTGTTTTCAGCATCATTACTGTGCGCGCTAAAAATTCTCCAATGGCCTTAAAATTAGAATCTTTTGGGGCAGGGTCTTTTTGTTTTCCTTCTTGTACGGTTGATGTTTTAAGATCAACACCTTTCACTTTACCCTGTGGCTTATTGCCGCTACCAGGGTTGTTTATTTTCCTGAAATATGGAATTTTATTATACAACTGAACCATGTTGAAGTTACCTGTGACGTTGTGGCTGCGTGTATTCTGAATAGTATTCCCAATACTGTCGTTAGCTGCAAAAGGTCGGCGTGTCCAGGTATAAGTGCCGCCATAACGGTAATTTGTTTTTATAAAATCAAACATTGGGATTTTATTTATGGGTACATCCACGTTTAAGTTCATTTGTTGCCTGTACAGAATGTTCTCCCCGTACTTGTAAACCTGGTTCCCATTAGCATCCTTACCTCCATTAAAGAATGTATTCTTCACTTCTTTACGTGTTTCTTTAGTAACTCTTTCACCCGCCGGCTCTATTATCCTTCCATCATTTGCTGCAGTGTAATCAAATTTAAGTGATTTGTTGAATGCCCAGACAAAATTATAATTCCGGGTCATTGTAAAATTCTTATTAATGAGCGCCGGGTTGTCGAATACGTCCGATCCCTGGTAAAAGCTGGTTATATCACGGTTCTTAAGTGACGTAAAATTCCTGTTAACATCAATGGAGGTTCCAAAACTACTTGGTACTAACTGGAGATTAAAATCCTTGATGAGTGTAAACCATTTATTTTGCAGGAACTTGACCTTTGTAAACGGTTTAATCGTTAGAGGATTTCTTATACTATACGAGTATTGCAGATTGCCGCGGTACTGGCGTATGTAGTTGTACGCAATGTTTACGTTACGTTTGTGGATTTCGTTAAACGCGTAGGTGACAGAGAAATTACTAATGTCCCAAGGCCTTGGTTTGGCTTTAGGGCGTTTAAATCCGTCGATTCGCACATTGGTTAAATTAAATCCACGGCGTTCGGTAAAATCTATCGTTTGCTTTTTTACACTATCTCTCAGGCTTTCGCGCATATCCGCCTTATCGAGTGCTTTCATTCTCACATCCGGGTCAAGCGGATTAAATAAAGGCGTAATTTTTGTCTGGCCGTAATTATAAAACACCGGCAAGGTTACTTTCCATTTATCCGGGAAAAATTTCCCGGCATTAATAGAAGTGCTCACATCCCAGTTCAGGTTCGTTTCTTTACTCCGGTCATTTATCTTACTTTCAACACTTCCCCAGAAAGGTGTTTTGTATGTTCCTGCAAGGCTAAGCATACCAAGGTCGGCCAGCTTTGCCTGCACCTGTCCTGTTGTTGCAAAACCACCCTTGTTATTAAAATCAGTAAGGCGCAATTCGTTTATCCATACTTCGGCGCAGTGTGCTTGTTTATCAGCGGTCCTGGGATTCCTGATGCCGGCCATAATACTTTTTACCGTTCCAAGATTCGGGTTACCGACAATGGTAATGGTATATCCGCCCATATCCTTTGAGAAAGGCTCCGAAAGTTTATTCAACTCACTGAAATATCCTTTCAGTTCATTTCGCGCCTGTTTAACGGCACTTATTTCATCAAAACTAAAATTAACTTCATTTTCCTTCATCCAGACCTGCGAACGTGAATCTACATTAGTTGGATTATACACACCTTTCGGCGTTAATTTTAAAGGGACTTCGTATTCGTAAAAATTATTATTGTAATCGGTACCCACCCTGAAAAATAACGTGAGGTCACCATCGTTCAAGGGAATATTATTCAGCGCCTCCGCGTGTACGTTCATTTTAATGTTCTGAAACATACGGGTATCCAGTTCCACATTCTTAAACACGGCGCGGCTATCTCCGTCTTTTAAATCGCATACCCGCAATGAAAGAGCCTGCTCATTTAATAAAACAAGGTTGGTTGTCTGCACATTCTGCTGTTGATCTATCTCCGGAGGCATTACATAATTCACCGGTACTTTATTTGAGTTTTCCTGCAAGCTTACCGCGGACACATCAAAAGAAGCCCCGTTATCATCGTGGGCAATGTATTCACCGGGTTGTTTCAAATCATACTGGTAGCGTCTCCAATCGCTTCGCACAAGCTCAAACCGCGCCAAACGAACCACTGCCGGTCTCTTAAAACCTTTCATGTAAACACGCATAAAACGAATGGAATTAAAGCCTTCTATGCCACCCACATTGCTTTCAAATTGGGAGATCGGAATTTTAAACTGGTACCATTTCACTGTCTTGGTTACCCCACTAAATTCGGCTGTTCCATTAAAGGCATCCACTATAAAATTGGTCCCCACACGTGTTGGACTTACGTCACCCTGATTGATGCGGATATGATACTGGTAATAACTTTCCACGGTATTTAGGGTGTTATCTTTGTTTATGTCCTCAATGTTCGGAACATTTGTAGCACCTGTAGGATACCCGGTATTGTTCTGCGTCTTATACTGTTCTTCCGTGGGAGAATTTCCTTCAGGGTTGTTGTATTTGGAATATCTTTTTAAAGTATTAGCCTGAACATCTTTCGCATCATAATCATCGCCCCTGAAAAAATGATATTTATCTGAAGAAGGATCGGCGGAAAAAGTTGCCTTTGCGGCATCGTTGAAATTACCGGTCTGCATATCATTTACAACTTGTGCAAAGCGTTCTCTTTCACCGTCATCATCTAAACCGTCGTATCCCACATCCTGTTTCTGCCTGTCCTGGTTCTCCTGCGAAAATGAATTGATGACCGGGGGAAGAGACGGTGCATTTGCAAGCTGCGTTTTAACGAAGGTTAAGTTCTGTGCATACGAAGACGGACCCGGCAAGCCATTCTCATAGGTCATTTTCCCGTCTTTTACAATATCCTCCGAAATGTTTCCAAGATTGATATACATATCGCCACTCGGTAAATTATTTTTATCAAAGGCAGGATCTGTTTCAGAATTATAATCCTCGTTAAAGGGGTCCATCATCCAGAACTGTATGTACTCTATGTTGGCCGCCTGGAAGTCGTTTGTTTCAAGCCTGCGCATTATACCCCCCCAACGTTCTTCCGGATTTTTAAGAGAGCCGTCTGCAAAAATCCCTTTTGAAATACCTGAAACACCTTTAACATCATAGTTGTAAGGTCCACGTTCTGAAGGATAAAAAGCAAGGTCGAGAAGAGGGAGAACAACCTGCTGACCGTTAGGAGGCGTTTTACCCGGAAATAATTCTGTTTCAAAAACCTGGCGCCACATATTATTTGAGAATTTTACTTTGCTGCTACTGGTATTGCCATAATAGTTTGGTGTTGTTCCATTCTGGTCGCGCGTAAACATAGCGTCGATGTTATACCAGCTCAAGCGTGCACGGTTATTTCCTGATAAGATATTATCTTCAGGGCTAAGTGTTGATTCAGGAAACGACCCCGGAATATTCTTCGGGATACTTGCCAGGATCCAGCTACCAGCTCCTTTAATATCAATCAAGGAGATCGATCCTTCAAAATCATCTATATACGAGTTGCCGCCATTTTTCCGGATGGCCTTGGCGTTACCCGGAAAAAGTTTTGCAAACTCGCCCCTGGTGGTAATAGTACTCATTTCCTTTGTGCTGTAGAACGGAAGTTTGTCGAGCCAGCGTGTTAAAAACGGAGCATCTGTTTTGTAATTAAAATCTACACCGGCTACAATATTATTTACCGGCTCATCACCAATGGTAACTTTCTGTGTAATGGGTCGTTCGCTAAATCTTAAAAATGTTCCTCCAAGTGTTAGGTTCCTCCCGGCTTTATAATCAAGCCGTGTTCCCCATAAACTTTTTTGCTGCACACTGAAAAGAGAATTGCTTTCAAGGGATACTTTTATTGTAGCGCCGGAGTTTAAAATGCCCTCGTTGATAATTTTTACGCGGCCCAGAGTATAATCAATTGTGTAGTCTGTATTCTCAACAAGGGCTATGCCATTGGCGGTAACTACTACAGCACCTTGTGGGATATTGAGGGCATTTAAAGCAATTTCAGATCCGGATGAAGAACGGTAAGTTCCTTTGATCTTAAACCTGTTTTTGTTCTGAATAAATGAAGCTGCGGTTTTTGTGGAGTCATAAAGTTCTCTGAATATATAATTCTCAGCGCCCGGGTAATCATCCGGGTAAACAAACTTATTTTCCTGTTTTGTAATGTCATCCGTGGATTTAGACTCGAGGCTTCTTCCGAATGGCTCTTCAGTTGGGAAATAAGCACGCCCGTTAAGTTGAGAAATTGTGTAGCCTGCAATAAAATCATATACACCATCGCTTCCCCTGTCGCCATTAACACTAATACGGTCGCATTGCAATACACGGATAAGTTGTCTTCCGTTTACATTCTTTCCGTATGGCAGGTAAGGCATATCCACACCCGTTTCAATGTTATTGTAATACACATCTAGTTTAAAGTCCTGGGGATTTAAATTGTATGCACCTAATGCGTAAACGTTTTTCATCATCAGTCTCCACATTTTATGCTTCACGCTAACCGCATTTGTTTTTAATAATTTACAAATAAGTAGCTGTGTGTTGTCAGGCACCTGCTCACTGAATTCCCCGACCTGGTATGTTTTCCCATTATACGTAAACTGGTACGACACTGCCAGTGCCTGGTCGTTATTCAATTGCTGGTTTAAGGAGATGTACCCCGTACGGCTGTTTAAAAAATACTCGCTGGCATTTAACCTGCGTGCGTTTTGAATTTTAACGTAGTCCCTGCCCTCCGCCATGTAAACGTTATTGGGATTATTGGCATTGGTATAAGTTACATTACCCGATAATACGGCCACATCTGAAAAGGAACGGGTAGATAAAAGACCCGTTGCGTAGCCGAGTGTACCCGTTAAGAGTGGATACAAATTATTCAGATTATTGTGTGGAATACGATCATTTGATAAATTCCGGATTCCGTAGTTTGTAGTGATATTACTCGCATTGCTCATCACAGGTTCCACATCTGCGCTATCTTCACCCAAATCCTCAAAGGCCACAATGTTACGTGTTTGTTCAGAGCTTCCATTTGTGCTCAACACGTAAATCTCCACTTTTGTAATAACAATTGGCGTTTGAATAACGGGTAATGTCGCCATCCAGGAATCGTAATTCTTCCTGAAATAATGCCCCAGGTAATAGTGTTTGTTCTGCTCGTAGTTATCAGCTCCCATTGCAAATGTCTGCATCTGCGCGCCGCCCTGCACGGTAATTTCCTGCTTCTTTCCCTTTTGTTGTGAAAAAACAGTAGTGGCAGTTAGTTTGCCAAACTGCAGGGTAGTTTTAAAACCGAATAAGGTCTGGCTTCCGGAAATGAGTGAACTGTTAAGCGGAAGGGTAACATTTCCAGCTTCTATCTTTTTAATGATCTCATCCTCATACCCTGTGTAATCTACTTTTACCTGGTTTTCCCAATCAAAAGAAGCTTCGGTGTTATAGTTGGTTGTTACTTTTAACTTATCTCCGATTTTACCGATCAGGTTTAACTGAATCTTCATGTTAAAATCAAAATTGGTTACTTTTTGTTGTTTTTGAGGGATTGCAGGATTGAGATTCTTGTTCCGGTTCAATCCAAAAATAAGCTCCGCTGTACCTGTAGGCTTTATGTCTACTGTATTACCGCCAAAGATCCTGTCGAATAATTCGCTATTTACCTGTAGTTTCGGAAGGATCCCTTTGCGGGGCTGGTTATTCAGTTCATCTGCCGCAACGCGTGAACGCCAGTATTCCCGCATTTGTTTTTTGTACATATATTCCTTGTATTCCTTAAGGTTCATATATGTTTCGGGACGGTAATTCTGGTCCCCGATCTTTTGTTTTACGATGTAGTTACCCGTTTTGGGATCATATTCTACCTCCGTTTTAACGTTCTCCGGTTCTTCCAGGTACAGTTTCGATTTAGGATCCAGCATCGGTGGATTCCCGTTATTGTTTTTAAACTTATAAAGCAATTCAGGCTTGTCTCCATCGTCAACATCCGGTGTATCGGGTGGTAACACGTGTTTTGAAGGGATATACGAAAGATCATCCGGTTCTTTAAGATCCGTTTTAGTAACCACGCCAAAAAGGCAAGCCGTTGCGCTGGTGATCAATACAAAATTTATAAGTCCGTTGGCTCTCACTTAATGACTAAAAGTTCTTTAATGCTGCTTTGATTAATAATTCCACATTTTCTGTTCCGTTTCCCTGCTGCTTTATAGCCTTTTCAAGAGCTCTCTCAGCCGCAATTTTAGGGAAACCCAACGTAACCAAAGCCATTAACGCCTCATCCTTATTTTTATTGTACGAAGTACCTAAAATCTGTGAAATTCCGCCTTCATGTTTGCCCATTTTTCCTTTGAGATCCACAACAATTCGTTGCGCCGTTTTATCGCCGATTCCTTTAATGCTTTTGAGCAAGGCAACATTGGCTGTATTAATGGCTCCGGCTATTTCCCCGGCACTCATACTGGAAAGCATAAGGAGTGCACTTGCACCTCCCACGCCGCTTACCGAGATCAGCTTACGGAATAATTCCCGCTCTTCTTCTTCGGCAAAGCCATAATAACGGGGATTATCGTCGCGAATATACACACTTTCGATAAAGAGTTGCGCTTCTGACTGATCGCCCACTTTTGAGTAAGTTTGAAGGGAAACGTACATTCCATAACCCACGCCGTTTGCCTCGATGATCATAAAAGCCGGATTTTTAGAAGTTACACGGCCCTTAATGTAATTGATAAGTGACATTGGAGATTACTTTTTATTTTGAGCATCTACCACTGCAATGGTAATCATATTTACTATTTCTCTCACGCTGCTTCCAAGCTGCAGAACATGAACGGGCTTGTTGAGACCCATTAAAACAGGACCAATAGCCTCTGCTCCACCCAGTTCCTGCATAAGTTTGTAGGCAATATTACCCGCTGCCAGGTTAGGGAAAATAAATGTGTTTACGTCTTTGTCAATAAGTGTGCTGAAAGGAAATTGTTCTTTTAATAAATTATTATTGATGGCAAAGTTCGCCTGGATGTCAC
>JAYSYG010000705.1:0-2776 GCA_043716685.1 Sphingobacteriaceae bacterium
GCCTTTTAATAATTGGTAATTATTTTCAAGATTTTTTCCAAAACCAAAGCCCGGGTCCAGGATTATTTTTTTGAAGTTTAGCTTACCAAGGATTTCGATTTTTTCTTCAAATTCCTTTTTAATATCTGAAACCACATGCGCATAGTGCGGATTATCCTGCATGGTTTGCGGTGTACCCTGAATGTGCATCAAAATGTAAGGAAGGTTAAGTTTTGCAATAGTAGCGAACATTGCCGGATCTAAATTGCCGCCTCCGATGTCGTTAATAATATCAGCTCCAAGCTCTGCGCTGCGTTTGGCAATAGCAGATCTGTACGTGTCTACGCTAAGTAAAATATCCGGGAAGGTTTTTCGAATTCCACTGAGTGCTTCATTTAAACGTTCCCATTCTTCTTTTTCACTTATTTCTATGGCGTTAGGCCGGGATGAGGCCGCGCCTATATCAATAATATGTGCACCCTGCCTGATCTTTTCTTCCACATCCTGCAATACGTCTTTTAGTGCGCTGTATTTTCCACCATCGTAGAAGCTGTCCGGGGTAATGTTAACAATGCCCATAATAAAGGGCTTATTAAATGTTATTATTTTCCCGTTGCAGGAATATTCAATTGGGTTAATTTCGCTAATTTTGGTGTCCATACATTTATGCAAAATACATCGCAACAATACGACGCCGCTATTTCTTTATGCAAAGATATCTTTTTAAAGAAGATGAAGGATTACGGAACTGCTTGGAGAAATTTAAGACCAAAGTCGCTTACCGACCAGATTTTTATTAAAGCCCAGCGCATTAAAAGTATAGAAGAAAAGGGAACACAAAAAATTGTGGATGATATTACGGGTGAATATATCGGGATTATTAATTACTGTCTTATTGCCTTGATACAATTGGAACTTGCGGGAGATACACGTGTCGATCTTCCTTATAGTGAAGTGGAAGAACTGTACATTAAATACCTTGCGCAAACCAAAAAATTAATGGAAGATAAAAACCATGATTATGGTGAGGCCTGGCGCGATATGCGGATGAGTTCCCTTACTGACCTGATCCTGATGAAGATCTTCAGGGTGAAGCAAATTGAGGACAACAACGGAAAAACCATCATCAGCGAGGGAGTTGACGCGAATTATATGGACATGATCAATTATTCCGTTTTTGCATTGATCAAATTAACGCATAAAGGGTAAAAAAAATTAAGAGAATTTTATTTAGTCCTTTTACACGATACTTTTAAAAAAACTAAAGAAAATTTAATATCCCACACATGAAAAAATTTCTAGCCTCTAAATTCTTTCAGCTTAGCTGGTCAGCTGCCCTCGCTTTCCTAATATATACGATCTGTCCACCATGTTTCGCGAAGGATACCTTATTAACCATACTTGTTCTTATACTCGTTATTTTGAATGTTTTTCCTTTTTTAGTTGAAAGCAAAGGTGCAGTTAACACGATCTTTTTCTGGTTTACGCAAGGCGTAAGAGTTTTTGTTGGTGGACTTTTTATTTTTTCAGGTGCTATTAAAGCAAATGACCCGGTAGGGTTTAGCTATAAACTAAAAGAGTACTTTGAAGTGTTTCAGGCTGATACCGGAATGGCCTTTTTTGAATCCTTTACACACATCGCATTGCCACTTGCCATACTAATCTGTGCCAGCGAGATCATACTTGGTTTTATGTTGTTGCTTGGAGTAAAAACAAAATTAACCCTCGGCCTTTTGTTTGCGCAAATAGCATTCTTTACGTTTCTTACGTTTTATTCGGCTTGTTACAATAAAGTAACACATTGTGGCTGTTTTGGCGACTTCTGGAAATTAAAGCCCTGGGAGAGTTTCTGGAAAGACGTGATTCTGATGGTTTCTATTACCGTTTTATATGTGGGAAAAGCTAACATACGCGAAGTGTTCGTACCTATGCTGAACAGTTCTGTACTCATGCTGGGTATTCTGTTTTCGATTGGTCTTCCCATTTATGCATACAGAAATTTACCACCGCTTGATTTCAGGGCATACGCACCTGGAATGAATATAAAAGAGAATATGAAATTTCCGGCAACCTATTCACCGGCGGTTATTGAAACCGGATTTATCTACGAGAATTTAAAAACGGGTGAAAAAAAACATTTTGATTTAAAAAACTATCCATGGCAGGATACACTGAACTGGAAATGGTCTGCAACTGACAACGTAATAATTAAAGATGCGGTTGATGAGCCGAAGATAACTGACTTTACTGTAAGTGATTTGGATGGTGCAAACATTACCGATTCAATTTTAAATAATAAAAATTATAGTTTTTGGCTGGTGATGCATGAACTCGCGCTTACAGAAGAAGACCCAACACTTATGGCCCATATTAGTGATTTCTATAAACTCGCTTCCGGCGAAAGGTATAAGTTTATTGCCTTAACAGCCAGTGGCGCAAAAGAAATAGATGAGTTTAAGCATAAACACAATGCCTTGTATGACTTTGCTACAGTTGACAATACTGTACTCAAAACAATGATCCGTAGTAACCCCGGATTGATGCTTATTAAAGACGGCACGGTGATAGCCAACTGGCATTACCATAATTTCCCTGGTTTTAGCGATGTGAAGCAGAAGTTGATGAAGTAGGCAATGGTCATAGTTTATAGTCGATAGTTTATTCATAGGAGTCGATTGTTTATAGTCGATAGAGGTGCTATATGGAATTTAACTATCAGTTACAACTATAAACTTCGAACTATTGACTATAAACTTAATGCCCCGCTTGCAATAACAAAGTATTTTCCTAATTTCAT
>JAYSYG010000706.1:0-2770 GCA_043716685.1 Sphingobacteriaceae bacterium
AGGACGATTTGTATTTACTTTTGAAAAGCAGATGCTAAAAAAAGACCCGATATCCGATTTCAAAACACTTATCCCCACGTACCTGCCTTTTTCCCCGAACAATGACCAAAAGATCGCTATCGAAAAAATTTCGGAATTTATTTTTAACCATGACGAAAGAAGTGTTTTTATTTTAAAAGGATATGCCGGCACAGGAAAAACAAACCTGATCTCCGCTTTCACAAAAGCGCTACCCACAATAAAATGGAGAAGTGTTCTTCTTGCGCCTACCGGGAGGGCTGCAAAAGTTCTAAGCGCGTATTCGCAACGCCCTGCACAAACCATTCATAAAAAAATATTCCGCAAGCAGCTTGATGCCAATGGCAGTATTCATTTTTCACTGGCCGAAAATTTGCACCGCAATACTCTTTTTATTGTGGATGAAGCCTCTATGATCAGTGCCGATTCAGGCGGAGAGAGCCTTTTCAACAGCCTGCTCCAGAATTTATTTGAGTACATCTATAGCGGTGATAATTGTAAACTTATCCTGATCGGAGATACCGCACAACTTCCACCGGTAGGGAGTAACGATAGTCCTGCATTGAACCGTGACTATCTGAAAAATGCCTTTTACCTCAGCATTTTTTTTTACGAATTGAAAGAGGTGGCCAGGCAACGCCTTGAAAGCGGGATTCTTCTTAATGCAACCAATTTAAGGAACACAATTGAATCTGAAGAGTTTATATTCCCAAAACTGGTATGCACACCTGATGTTGTGCAAGTTTCGGGCGAAGACCTGGAGGACACACTTAATTCATGTATGTCGAATTATGGCGAGGACAACGTTGTAATTATTACAAGGAGTAACAAACGGGCAAACCTGTTTAACCAGAGTTTTCGCAACCGAATAAAATTATACGAAGAAGATCTTTGCACCGGCGATAAGCTGATGATCGTAAAAAATAATTATTTCTGGCTTCCGGAAAATAACGGCGAAGCTGGTTTTATAGCGAACGGAGACATGGTTGAAATAACAAGGATCATTAACCGCGAGGAGTTGTATGGCTTTCATTTTTGTGAATGCGCTATAAAATTTGTAGACTATCCCGACTTACCCGAACAACAGGTCAAGCTTCTTACAGATTGTTTATATACAGACACTCCCGCTTTAATTCCGGAAGATCAAAAAAAACTATATGAAGCTGTTTTAGAAGATGTAAAAGATGAGCCTATCAAAGGAATCAGAATGGCTTATCTCAAAAAAAGTGCCTACTATAACGCTCTCCAGGTAAAATTCAGTTACGCAATTACCTGTCATAAATCACAAGGTGGGCAGTGGCCGGTTGTATTTATAGACCAGGGATTTTTAAAAGAAGAGAGTATTGACCATGGTTTTACAAGGTGGTTATACACTGCAATAACGCGTGCAACAGAGAAGATTTTTCTTATAAATTTCAATGCGCATTTTTTTTCCTAAACCATTAATTATTAACTCTTTAATGTTTATTAATAAATCATTTTATTTTTTAGTCTGCCCATAAACCCTTATTTTTGCTAGATGCTCACCGCTTTTTAATAGATGAATAGATCTTTAATTTTGCTTTTATTTTACTTTTTTTTGCACGCTGTTGAGGCTCAGAGTTTTATGCGCCCCAACGAGTGGAAAAAATATAAAAGAGAGCTTTTTGTCACTGTTGGAACATCAAATTTTTTAGGAGATCTTGGGGGTCAGAAAGGCAAGGGTAAGGATTACAGTCCTGCAGATTTAAATTTTAGCCAAAGCAGAACGGCATTCGGAGTTGGAGCGCGTTACAAATTAAAAAGATCGGTTAACATTTCAGCTAAGTTCAATTATTTAAATGTCAGCGGAAATGATGCCAAAACGGATAATCCTGTAAGGAATAACCGAAATCTTAATTTCAAATCCAATATTTATGAAATTGCTTTAAGAGGTGAAGTGGGGTATCAAAGTACCAAGCGCGGCAGCAGTCGTTATGGGGTTCGCAGAAATTATGGTCGTATGAAGAATATTACACATAATTTGTATGCATTTGCTGGTTTTGGAGCTTTTTATTTTAATCCAAAAGGCCGTACTGCAGATGGGAATTGGATCGCTTTGAGACCTCTGCACACAGAGGGTCAGGGGCTGGATGGCGGACCAAAACAATATTCGAATTTTAGCTGGAATTTTATGATCGGTGCTTATTACAAAGTTACTATAAATAAAATCTGGTCGGTTGGTATAGAATTCTGTTACCGTAAAACATTTACAGATTATATAGATGATGTTGGCTCACGTTATTACGACCGCGCCGCTTTGGAAGCAGCCTATGGTCCAACTACCGTTCAAATGGCAGACCCGAGTAAAGGCCGATTGGATCCGCAGAGTGAATATTACAACGCGACTGCTCCAAATGGAGACGGCACAGGAGCTCAAAGAGGCGATTCGCAAAAAGACACGTATATAAGCCTTGAAGTAACAGTAGGCTATATCTTCAAAAAAGCGCGTAAGTCCGCCCGCCTGCGTAGTAAATTCTAAAACTATTTTGATTCCGTTTATTTTTATTCCTCGAAGCTCTGCTTCGGGTTTAACTCATTATTTTGAGACACGATCTGATAGCTATCGGATTCACAAATTAACACGAATGAATTTAGTTAGTCGAACCTCAGATTCCCTGAAGCCTTCATTCTGACAGAAGTTTGTGAAGAATTAGGCAGTTATAGATTGCAAGAAAATCATTAAAACTCCAAATATCCGGCATATTTTCTTGTAACTTTTGGAGGCCAAAAG
>JAYSYG010000707.1:0-2743 GCA_043716685.1 Sphingobacteriaceae bacterium
CTTTTCTAAAGGTGTAGCAGCTTGTTCTGCTGTTTGTAGCATCTGTGCTATTTTTCCAAGTTCGGTTTCCATTCCGGTTTCCGTAACTACCATATAGCCATTTCCTTTTGTAGCATACGTTCCCTTGTAAATCATGTTGTTTCGTTCTGCCAGAGTAGTGTCTGTTTCTAACTTTTCAATTTGTTTTTCTACAGGAACAGATTCGCCTGTTAATGCCGATTCGTCAATTTGCATTTGTGCGGCACTAAAAATTCTACCATCTGCGGGAATCATGTCTCCAGCTTCAATATAAACCACATCACCCGGAACGATACCTTCTGCATTTATTTCTTCCAATTTTTTATTCCGTAGTACTTTGGCGGGTACGGCAGACAACTTTTTTAGTGTATTCATGGAACGCCTTGCCTGAAACTCCATGTAAAATCCAATAAGCGCATTAATCAATATTACGGTAAAAATGGCTATACCATCCACCCATTCTTTAAAATAAAAAGATAATCCAGCAGCAAAAACAAGTAGCCATACAATTGGACTTTTAAATTGATCTAGAAAAATAAGCCAAAGACTCTTGTTCTTTTTCTCTTCAATTTTATTGGCTCCATATTCTTTCAAGCGTTTCTCCACTTCTGATGAAGATAATCCGCTTTCCCCATCAGACTGCAAAGCAACGAGTACCGCCTTGGGTTCTGTTGAATATGGAATACTATTTAGTTTAATGCTACCCATTGTCTATTAATTAATTACAAAGCTGAAACTTTGATTTATTGTTTTACTATCCTTATAAAAATCAGGGTAAAAACTTAAAAAATGATACTTATTTTCGCTGAACTTATTAAGTTTTTATATTCTTTTAAATTTAGTGTTAATTGTTTGATTGTAAGTCTTTTTTAGTAATTTTTTAGATGTCATCATTTTGAAAATATTGTATTTATATTTTTTAGTATTTATAGTTTATTGCTTTAGCAAACCGACTCGCCTGATTGAATTGGAGGACATTATACAATTACCATAGCTACAATAAACGCAACAATCAACTTGCTTAGGTTGTTGTCATTTATTAAAAACCCTAAGCAGTTTTGCCTTCATTCTTTCCATAAATCCGACTTTGTATTTATGACCTACCATTTCGCCAATCAAAAAACCATAACGTTTAATTGGCTTACTATGGTCGCACACTATCTTAGCAATAGCGGTAAGAGGAATAGCAAGTATAAGTCCGGGAATTCCCCACAGCAATTCTCCAACAACCAAAGCGACTATGGTAAAAAGTGGATTTATCTTTACCTGCGGGCCTAAAATAAGGGGTTCGAAAATTAACGTTTGGATGAGCTGGACAATGCCATAAGTAATTATAATACTGATAAGCAATTCGGTAGTTGCTCCGTTAACAGCAGCTATTAAAACAGTCAGGGAAGTTCCGATAATATTGCCTAAGTAAGGTATAATTTCAAGTAGGCCGCAAAGCATTGCGAAGAAAAGGGCATTCTCCAAACCTATCACCCCGAAACCGATGCTGTACATAATCCAAAGCAGAACAATCATTTTTGATAGTCCGAGAAGGTATTGCTGTGATGTGTGCCGCGCTATAAATGACCTGTTCCATTTCCGGGCGCTCAGCCTTAGTTGTAATTTTTAGCAGAAAAGTTTTGATATGGCCTCTGTACAATAGTAAAAAGACAAAGTAGGCGAGCACCAAAATAAATGCCGCAACAAAAGCACTAATGGAACCCATCATTATCTGCATGATATTGGAGTAAGAGGGTTGTTCGCTTTTGAGAATCTTAAACTGGTCTTCTACTGAAATATTCAATTGAAGAAAAATATAGTCTTGTAGGGTGGCAACCACTTCAATTGCTTTGTGTTCAATAGAAGCAGGGTCACTTAAAAGTGCTGAAACTTTAAAACCAAGTAGCGAGAAAAGGATAATAATGATTAAAATTAGTACAGTTAAACAAATCAAGACAGCAATTGTCCTGGAAACGTTTTTCTTTTCCATCCACTTGCAAAAAGGCAAAAATAAGGTAGCCAAAATACCGCCAATGCACAATGGCATCAGGAGACCTTTTGCAAAATATAATCCTGCAAAAATTAAAAATACTAGCAGTAATTTTTTAATAACCGATGATAGAGATGTTGTCATTTTTTTTAATTATTTCCTTAATTTTTAAACGATTGCCAATACAAAACCAACAACATTTTCTAATCAATTAACTGATTAAAGTAATTCGTTGTTTTTGTTTCATACGTTTCTCATTTTTTATTCCTAAATATCATATTAACTCAATACTGTACTTAATAAAAAAAGCTGAAATAAAGAATCTTATTATACGCACTGGAACAACAATTTTTAAGAATGTTGCATGCGAAAATTTAAAATATCCTGCGATGAAACATACCATTGCAAAAGGCAATGGCGTTGTTGCAGCCAGAATTAAAATTACCCATCCATATTTTACAAAAAGGACTCCATATTCTTTAAACTTTTTTTGCAAGAATATCATTCTTGAAATTTTTGCAGATCTTAAAAACTTACCAGCTAAAAAAGCCATAAATCCGCAAAACGATGATATAATTCCTAGAACAAAAACAATTAAGAAATAATCATTTGCTGCTTTAGTTTGGTAAATCATCATAAACAATTCCGCAGGAAAAATTCCAATTACCATTTCGCTTATAAAAAACGATAAACCAGTAAGCACATAATTTCCGGATACTTTTTCGGCAAAATCATTAAAATAATTTC
>JAYSYG010000708.1:0-2737 GCA_043716685.1 Sphingobacteriaceae bacterium
CGCAATAAATAGTTACCGAAAGCGGCATTGTCAAGCGCTGTGCCTGCAACCGCAGCAGTTCCTTTTAAACCAAATAAACCGGCTTTACCGTTACGAAAATCGTAAGCTTGTAAAGAAAGACTTTGAATACGCAACGCAGATAATGCAGGTACTGCACCACCAAATTGTGAATTGTCCATATATAGAGCTAATTCCGGGTTACAGAAATAATCTTCCTGGGAAGCAATTTCAGTGTAAGGTGTGCGTGAATTCCACCTGTCTTTTGAACCAATTGGCATTACTGCTTCGTTGGTTAAAGGCATGCCGATACGTGAAACCTGAACCCAGGCGCCAGTATTGGTAGGATTGTTACCTGCCACCAAAGTACGTGTTGCAGGTCTGCTTGCAGAAGCCCAAACTCCAATTACAAAACGGCTATCAAGAATATTTGTGGCCGAACTCACTGATAAACCTGTTTTTTGTAAAGCATTGATAGGAATCTGTAAACAAATGGAGTGTACGTTTTTAGTGGCTAAACCATCACGCGATCCATTACCAGCGCGTGTCTGGCCAAGATCAAAAATACCACCAAGATCTGCATAGAAAGGATCATCTGCAGGACCACAATAGATTTTCTCACCACCTGTGCCGCTCGCATTAACAATAGCGTTATTTATGAGGGCATCATAGTTTGAAGCGCCCAGTCCAACAGGTGTTCCTGAAATAGAACGTGGACCAATATTCGGAGGAGGAACGACACCATTCGTTACAATAGTAGTAAACGCTCCGCCACCGATACTTTTTTCAGCGATATACGTTGTTTTTAAATTTTGTTTTCCTAAGCGAATGTTGAAGAAGGTTGTAGTGTCTTCATTCAACTTCTGAAATGTAAAGCGGTAAGTGATATCATCGCCCGCTGTTGCGTTATTTTCAATATGGATCTCATAGCGGATGTTTTCGCCGAAAGAAGCATAATTTGGTCCGCCTTGTGGCAATTGAAGCGGAACGTAATTTGCGATGATGGTCACCTTGTTTGTGTCATCCGGACTCCTGAACGCATAAAGATCAGTGTTATCGGCCAGCGGATCATTCGCGATGAGCGGCGCCTCTCTGTGGCTTGAGGCCTGTAGAGAAGATTTTTCTGCATCTATTGCATAAAAGCCCGCAGCTAAAACTGCAACACCCGCTATGCAAAGAATTGTTTTTGTATTTTTTTTCATATTAAAAATGATTAGTTATTCTAAACCATATACGTGAAAAAAAACGGAACAGATTTAAAGAATCAAAAAAATAAATGAAAAACGGGATATTTTTATCTTATTTCCGAGAATTTTCGGGAAGTCTGATCTGAATTTAAGATATAGCAGGCTTTACCTATGATGTGGTCTTCAGGAATAGGGCCTGTAACTCTTGAATCTATTGAGTTTTGTCGGTTGTCACCCAATAAAAAGTAGTAGTTCTGCTTAAAAGTGTAGTACTTCGAAATTTTTCCGGAAATATAAACCAGCGTGTCATTAAAAGTAAACATAACTCTTTCAAATTGTTCAATACACTGTTGATAAAGCATCAGATTTTCTTTGGTAAGTAAAATACTGTCTCCTTTCCTTGGAATCCATAAAGGCCCGAAATGATCGTTATTCCAGGGATAATGAGCATAGTGGGGGAAGAGGGAGGGACTGTACTCTTCTTTTTTCAGGCGATTAATGGTTACGGATTTAACATACCCTAATTTGGAAAGAGAATCTGCTGCGGTGGAAGACATCAAAAACGAGTAACTGTTTCCCCGATCAGTAACATTGTCCATTCTTATTCCCAGTTTGAGTAAAATTAATGTGTCAGGAATTTTTGTGCTTATAACTGTGTAATAATTGTAAACAGATTCGGTTTCTATCAATTCAGAATTTGCATATACGTTCCCGTTTATTATCTGTAAAGAATCACCAGGCAAACCAATGCAGCGTTTTATAAATTCTTCCTGCATATCCACAGGGTTTTCTTTTAATAATTCATAATTAAAGGCAAGCACATCATTTCTTTTAACAGATGAATAGCCGGGAATTCTTAAATAAGGAAACTCTATCCAGTCAACATATTTTTTTGAACCGCTAAAATTAATAGCAAGAGGAGTAATTGGTAAACGCGGACCATAGGCAAGTTTGTTAATGAGAATAACATCGCCTTCGAAAAGAGTCCCGAGCATTGAAGAAGATGGGATATGGTAAGACTGACATACAAATGTTTTTACAAAAACAAAAACGATAAGTGAGAGAATGATGAGCTTAATTATTTTTTGGATGAATTTCAGAGAAAATGAATTAGTTTTCGAAATTACTAAAATAACAGCATATCAGTGCTTTTAGAAAGGCATTTACCTTTCAGGTTCTAAAACTTAAACACGAATTTCACTAATTCTCACGAATTGATTGGTCTCATTCGTTAGTTCAAATTATATGCTTTCAGCACTTCCAGTCTATAGTGGTTTAGTTTAAGTAAGGTAAAATGGGAGATTAATTTCTCATTAATGAAGTTTTTGTAAGGCATGAAAATTGAGGCCCTAAAACGAATCTCTAACATCCGTTATTAAAATTACCCCGTATATGGATTTGAAAGGTTGTATAGTTTACAGTATATAATAGCTTATTTAATATGAAAGCGTCCGACATTATCAAAGAAATTTACCGCGAAAGAGGAATGGATTCTGTCGGCGAAGGTATTCTGGACCTGGTTCCTCTAAATGATCTTAACGTTCATCGAAAAG
>JAYSYG010000709.1:0-2730 GCA_043716685.1 Sphingobacteriaceae bacterium
GGCAATTATCTTGATTGTGAAGGTAAACCTGTAAACCCCGGCGTATATATACAGAAATGGTTTATACCAAAGTGTTTGGTGGCCTCTGACTACAGGCCTCAACTATGACACAGATTGATAAACCTTACTGTAATGATACTGATCGTTAACACATTCCTCATATAACATTCTTAAATGCATTAGTCTATAGCGGACGATATCAAGCACCAGCTCAACACCCCAAAAACCAAGGACTGATTTATTATGGCATTGCATAAAGCATTCGGTAATAAAGGCGTTTCCGCTGCTTTCATCATCCAGAAACATCTGCGCAACACTCGCATGCAAACCGCCTTTGCTGATTATTCTGTTCAGAATGTCTATTCTAACATTATTCATTACTTCTAACATTGTTCATTACTGCTAAGATATAAATAAAAATCATACGTTTTTCTCTGTGAGTAATTTGCGCCTCAATTTACATTGCTTCTAACTTCTCAAAGGTCAACTTACAGTTGATCCATTCTCCATCAAAATTGGAGTTGTATTTTTTATAAAAGTCAATGGCGGGTGCGTTCCAGTCCAGTACCTGCCACTCCATGCGCCTTACTTTTTCTTTTTTAGCAACTTTTACCACTTCGTTGAATAATAATTTGCCAAAACCGTTATTACGCTCCTTTTCTGTTACAATAATATCTTCCAAAAAAAGACACTTACCCTTCCATGTAGAATATTTGTAATAATATAAGGCCATGCCTACAATTGTATTTTCTTTTTCCAGAACAAAAAAATCGAATAACTTTTCTTTTCCAAAACCCCAGTTGAGCATTTCGCTCAAGGTAACCTCTACCTCCTGGTATGCTTTTTCGAAAGCTGCTAATTCCTTTACCAGGTTTAATACCTGGGTAAGGTCTTTTTCCGTTCCTACTCTTAAATTAATTGCCATTGGTGTGGTATCAAAATGTCGCTCCAACGGAGCTTACTTCATTTTTCATTTTCATTTATTATCAAAATTTTGCTGCTATGGAGCTTTAATTTTATTTCTTACAAAAATCATTTCGAAAATGTTTTCTTTAAAATAACTTTCTGAAGAATACGTTTGATTATTAGCTCCGCAAGTACTTCATCAAAAGACAGGGAGTGGTTTTTGCGCTGGTAATTTTGTAACTGTATTTCACTAATATCTATTCTGTACAACAGACTTGAAATTAAAGAACTATTACTTTTTAAAAGAGGCTCCAGCTGTTGTATTAAAAAGATCTTCAGCGCATCAAAGTTCAGTGGGAGGTTGTCTGCAAAAACACCATTAACTCCGGCACTTTCAAAATCCTTGCGTAACTGGGTTTTAAAAAGATCAAAAAGGTTTTCCTTTAGCAAATAATTATTTACATCCAGCTCTTCCATTTATTGTTTGAGCAATAAACGCTCTACCCGTTTTTTATTTACAATGTGTGATTGGATAATTTCTTTCACATCTTCTTTTTGCACGCCAACATAAAATGTTCCCTCCGGATAAATAGCCACAGTAGGTCCGAAATCGCAGATCCCGAGACATCCGCTTTTGTTGGCGCGTGTTTTTAAACCAACTTTCAATTCCTTTAACTGCTTTTTGAACTCCGCCACTAATTCCAAACCATGTGCGCCTCCACAACTTAATTTTTCACTACCCGCGCGTTGGTTATTACACACCAAAATATGAATATCGTATACCATAAACTTTTTGTAAATTGAACTGTTATTAAAATAGTATGGTAAAGATATTAATTACAGGTGGAAGTGGTCTGGTAGGCAGGGCTATTTCTGATTTATTATTAAAAGAAGGTCATCAGGTATGCTGGCTGAGCCGGGAAAAAGGAAGTTCGGGGAAGATTCAAAAATTTAAATGGGACATTAAAACCGGTTATATAGATGAAGCTGCATTTACGGGGGTGGAAGCGATAATACACCTGGCTGGTACCGGAATTATTGATAAACGGTGGACAGATGCTTTCAAAAAAGAAGTTATTGATTCGCGTGTAAAAAGCAGTCAACTTTTATTTGACACAGTCTCAAAAAATAACTTTGAAATAAAAACCCTTGTGGGATCAAGTGCAGTGGGCTATTACGGCAGCGTTCAGAGCGAACACTGTTATTCGGAAAACGATGCTCCGGGAACTGATTTTCTTGCAAAAACCTGTATTGCCTGGGAAAAAAGTTATGAGCCGTTTATTCATTCCGGAATAAGAACGGTTATGATAAGAACCGGAGTTGTATTAAGCAGAGACGGCGGCGCTTACGAAAAAATGACACCTCCTTTCAGGCTGGGACTGGGAGCGACGATTGCAAGCGGCAAACAGTACTTTCCATGGATCCATATACATGATCTGGCAGGCATATATATTCACGCCTTATTTCATGCGAGCCTAAGTGGCCCCTACAATGCAGTCGCTTCAAAGACCGTAAATAACAAAGAATTTTCAAAACAGCTTGCAAAAAGCCTGAACCGTCCGTTTTTTCTGCCTAATGTGCCAGAATTTGTTTTGAAACTTGCCCTTGGGGAAAGAGCTGTTACTGTTACTTCAGGCTTAAAGATCAGCAATGAAAAAATTAAAGCAGCGGGGTTTAAGTTTGAGTTTGATTTGCTTGAATATGCCTTAAAAAATCTGGACTCTTAAATTAATAAATCCATTTTACATCTTTTACATCTACTTCCATTTCCTTGCCCGCTTCGTCTTCAAGAAAAAGCAGACCGTTATCGCTCAAGCCTTTAAC
>JAYSYG010000710.1:0-2728 GCA_043716685.1 Sphingobacteriaceae bacterium
TCGGCAGCACAACTAATATAGTACCCGCCACTCGCGGCAAGATTTCCCATACTGACAACTGTTGGTTTCACTTTTTTAGCCAGTACAATTTCGCGCCAGATCACATCGCTGGCCAGGGCACTTCCACCCGGAGAATTAACCCTGAGTACAATTGCTTTCACCTTATCATCCAGTCGCGCTTCCTTTATTGCTTTCGCAAGCCTGTCACTGCCAATCTCATCATCATCACCGTCGCCACTCGAAATATTACCATTTGCATAAATAACAGCAACCTTGTCCGATTTTGATTTACCCTCACTTTTTGGATCGTATTTTTCAAAATCCAGGAACTTCAGTTTTTCGGACTCTTTCATTCCAATGGTCTTTTTTAATTCTGAAACTATTTCGTCCTCATAAGCCAAAGCATCTACAAATTGACCAAGGGCATCTTCCGGAAACTGGATTTGAAGGGTATTGGCCATCTTATTCAGCTCCGCCACACTTATTTTCCTGTCTTTTGAGATGGAATTCAGCATGGTACTCCAGATACTGTTTAAAAACACTTCAGCCTGGTAGCGGTTCGCCTGGCTCATTTTATCCAGCAAAAAAGGCTCAACGGCACTTTTAAATTTACCATGCCTGAATACCTGCATTTCTATATCCAGTTTTTCAAAGCTATGCTTAAAAAACATAAGGCTTGCTCCCAGCCCTTTCCAATCAAGACTACCTTGTGGATTTAAAAAGACCTTAGTGGATACAGAAGCGAGAAAATAATCCTGCTGTGAATAGTTTTCAGAATAACTGTATATAAATTTCCCGGATTTTTTGAAGGCTTCCAAGGCATTTCGTAGTTCGAGCATTGTTGCAGAACCGGCGTGAACATTCTTAATAAGAAGATAGATTCCTTTTACATTCTTATCTGATCCGGCCTCCTCTATTTTTTTGATCAGTGTGTTCAACCCCAGGCCATTATTACCCCCAAAAGGCCCTAAATCGCCAAGTTCCTTGAACGGATTTTCTTTCTGCCTCTCTGTAATTTCTCCTTCCAGCACAAGTTTCAGTATAGAATTGCTCTTTGTGACAGATACGTCTTCCTTATCTTTAAATGCTTGATTAAAACTTGATTTAACAACGGCTATGGTAATAAAAACTGCAAGAAGCGTTGCAATAATAATTCCTATAATAGATCCGAAAAAGGCACCAAAAAATTGTTTCATGTGTAGTTGTATAGTTTTTAATTGTATAATAAAAATAGCCCTGCAAAAGCTAAGTATATATATTTGTAATTTGCCGTAAAATTAAAAATATTAATGATTAGATCAGTAAAGATGTTATGAATGAGGCTTTTTTAGGTTTGGGCGGAAACATTGGCGACCGGTTGGAAAACATCCGCAAGACTATAGCGGCACTTGAAGCTGGGTGCGGAGAAATAGTGAGTTTATCGGGAATTTACGAAACAGACGCCTGGGGGTCTGATTCTCAAAAAAAATATTTAAACATGGCTTTGGGCCTGAATACGCACCTGGCAGCGGAAACACTTCTTGAAAAATTACTGGAAATTGAAGCGCAGCTGGGCAGACTGCGCACAGGGCCGCAAAATTCAGACAGAACCGTTGATATTGATATTTTATTATTTAACGAAGAGATCCTGGATTCTCCGAACATTCAGATCCCTCATCCCATGCTTCATTTACGTAAATTTGTCTTAATTCCATTATGCGATATAGCAGCCGATCGTATGCATCCTGTCCTAAAAAAAAGCATGAAAGAGTTGCTTGAAATTTGCACTGATCCGCTGGAGGTAAAACATTTCAGTGTAATATGAGGGTATGGCCTGGCTGTTTCACTGACTCTTATAAAAAAGGGGGGCTTAGTACCTTGAAAACTATATTAAAGAAAATTTTGGCCGTACAATCTAAAACTTATACATTTAGGACTTACGTAATGAAAAAAATCTACTTATTACTTTACACCCTTTGTTTCAGTTTTATTTCAAGCGGACAAATTAATTTGATCGGTCATACTATGATCAACCATTCCCCTGTTAAGCAGGTAGATATAATAATAAAGGTTGACGGCGTCGTCACTAAAACGCTTAACACACAATCCAAATCGGATTTTAAACTGCAACTCGATTACGGAAAAATTTATAACATTTATTTTCAGCACCCAAAAAGTCCTGTAATGTATATGCAGGTTCTGGCGAATACCGTGCCACCTGAAAAGTATGAATACCTTATGGGTTATGAATTAAATATCCCCTTTGTTTATAAAACCGATGAAGACATTGATACCACTGTTTTTAAAAATCCATTTTTTAAAGTTGTTTTTAATGGCACTAAACGTATGGTAGACGATACAGCATATAACAATGCATTTGCCAGGACCGTTATAAAGAAACCGGTGAAAGAACCGGCGGAAGCAAAAGTAGCTTTAGACACCACAAAAAAAGTTGTTGTTGGACAGGCTGTGGAAGTTCAGGCGATAGTTGCGGGTAAGATTTTTTTAAATGGAAATCCTAAGTTAACTGTAAATAATAAGCCAATCTCTATCTATAACAAAAATGAGGATCTTATAAAATCAACTTACACAAATCGTTTTGGAGCTTTTGTATTTACGGGCATCACCGCCTCAGACGTATCGAAAATCCAAATGGAAAACAAAGAGATAAGCGGTGAGAATTCTCTTAGTCTCGTTACCACAAAAAATGTGAACGTTACTAACGCAAAACCGATAAATGGCTTATGCG
>JAYSYG010000072.1:0-7355 GCA_043716685.1 Sphingobacteriaceae bacterium
ATACTTTTTTGCGGTAACATTTAAAACCTGCTGTTGTATCTTTTACAGGAATCCAGAGAACTATCCGCACATAAACAGAGGCAAAATAACTCATAAGGATACGGCCCAAAGGCCAGTTACTTATCTTTCCGCCGCTGGTGTAACGCGATCCCACGGCTACATCGGCGTCTTTTTCACAGGCTTCCAGCAGGCGGATCAGGTCTTTTGGATCATGACTGAAATCACAATCCATTTCAAAAATAAAATCATAATCGCGCGCCAAAGCCCACTTAAATCCATGGATATATGCAGTCCCCAGGCCAAGCTTACCTTTTCGTTCTTCTAAATGTAATTTACCCGGGAACTCTTTTTGCAGTGATTTTACATGTTCCGCAGTCTGATCCGGTGAGCCGTCATCCACAATCAATAATTCAAAATCGCGTGATAAAGAAAAAACAGTCCGCACCATTTTATCTATATTTTCAATTTCGTTATAAGTCGGGATTATGACTAAATTTTTGCTCATTAGAGCCAACGAATATAGCAGTTTTGCCAATAAGTAAAAATAAATATAAAATTTCCTTTTCTTAATAATTGCCAAAAAGCGTACTTTGTATCCATTACATTTTTAATTGAGATCGTTTTCTTTTTTCATAAAATTTCTAATCGTTTGCGGTATTAGCCTGTATTGTGCTTTTAGTGCTGGCGCTGTAAATCCGGTCGATTCCCTTCAACCTAGAAAAAGATATTTAATTACTGCTGTTCCCGTTATTTTTTATACACCCGAAACACGATTTGGATTTGGAGCAACGGGACTGTGCTTCTTTAATTTTAAAAGTGATAGCGTTCTTGCTCCACGCTCAAGTGTTAACCTTGGCTTCGCCTATACACAAAATAAACAGGTGTTATTTACGGTTCCATATAATTTATTTATAAAGAACCGTGCCTGGCAGCTCTATGGAGAGATAGCCTACAACAAGTTTTTTTATAATTTTTATGGAGTAGGCAACAGGCAGTCGCCAGATTTTGTCGAACGTTATGGTGTTGAATTCCCAAGGATAAGAATTACGGGACTTAAAAAAGTCGCGCCTCATTTTTATACAGGTTTACGATACGCGTTCGATAAATTCAGCTTGTTTAAGCTGGATACTACGGGGCAATTGATTAAGGGAAGTATTCCTGGTTCTAAGGGAGGTTATATTTCGGGAGCAGGCGTTGTGGCTTTGTACGACAGTCGCAACAATGTGTATTATCCATCTAAAGGCATGTGGACGGAATTAGTAGTTTACCACGACGATCCTGCCACAGGAAGCTCTTTCAAATACACACGCATTGCTTTTGATTTCTGTAAATATTTTAGTTACAAAGAAAATATACTGGCACTCAACGCGTATAGTATTTATTCAAATTCAGACGTGCCTTTTTTCCAGATGGGAATTTTGGGAGGATTAAAAAAAATGCGAGGATTTTATGAGGGACGCTACAGAGACAATAACGTTATGATTTTCCAGGCGGAATACAGGCGGCATTTATTCTGGGTTTTGGGTGTTACCGTTTTTGGAGATCTTGGCCAGGTCGCTCACAGGTATGACCAGTTTAACACAAAAGACTGGCGTTATACCTATGGCGCCGGACTGAGACTGATGCTGGACAAAGCGCAGAAGATCAACCTGAGAATAGATGTAGGCGTGGGGAATAATAAAGTTTTGCCGTATTTTACCATAGGGGAGGCGTTTTAGGAACAACTTATAGCAAGGTAATTTAATGAACTAAGTAACCAAAGCGCGCTTAAGCCACGCTAATCATTGGCTTTTATTGGTATACCTTTTCAGGGTCTAAAAACTTAAACACGAATTTCACTAATTCTCACGAATTAATTTATGTAATTCGTAATTCGTGTTAAGCTTAACATACCTGACGGATTTTCAGTTTACAGTTAAATTAACCGTAATACCGTTTCCAAATTCCGCCTATTGCCAACTTTAGGCCAATTATTTCTCACTTTCTACCGTTTGCTTATTTGGGATAGCTTATTTAAATGATCTGCCGTTGCTTTACCGCATTAATCTAAAAACAAGCAGATATGAAAAAACCGATTACTTTGGTACTGGCTCTTCTGACTTTCGCTTCAGTAGCCCAATACAACAACACGTACGACGTGAATGCCAATTCGGAAAAGCTAACTCCGGCTTTTGTCATCACTAACAAAAAAGCGGAATCAATTACGGTTTCGTATGCCACAGACGGAGCCTCTCCGGCTCAGAATTATTTTATCCTCACTAAACACGATGCTTCGGGTTCTGTGCTTTACAACAACCGTATCGACCCTTACTTCGGCCCAAGCGATGGGTTCACCAATGTTGAAGCGCTTATTCAAACTGACGATGAAGATGTGCTGGTTGCAGGTTATTACTATGATAATTCTGATCATATAGAACAACCTTTCCTTATTAAGGTCGATATATACGGCAACTTTAAATGGGCCAGAATTTATTATGTGAATCAGAAACCGATTGTACGGTCTTCTATTAACAAGATCTCCTTATGCCGTGTTTGGGATGACGAGAAGGAACATTATTTTATTCTTGGAGCAGGGGATTCTGAATTTAATCCTGGAAAAGATGTGGCTAACAACGTTATTAAAGTAGACATTGACGGCAATCTGCTCTGGTCTAAGAAATATTATGATACAAATCCTGGTTTATTCCTTACAACGAGAGAGTATCCGGGAGATATTGAATTCTCTAAAGACGATAAGCTTTATATGATCACCGGTTTCCGTCAGGATGCTACTGCTACTACAAGTTCGCGCGTTATGTACTTTTTTGGGATCGACAGGGACGGGACAGTGATCACCAAGTTCCTTACCCTTGCTTCCAAAAGTATTCCGATAGATCAGGATATGGTATATAATCGTGAAAAGCATCTGTTTGCAACAGTGTTTACACATGCGAAAAGTTCTTATGTACAAGGCATTAACTCACAGATCGGATTTATTTCTATTGACGCGAGCCTCAACATCTATTTCCCTAAATACTTATGGCATAAAGAAGCGATCCTTCACAACGGACGTTCCATTTCTCTGGCGGGCGAGCATGATTACGTACTCTGTGCAGGTGTGTATGACAATACTTCTCTTCTGCATAATCCTGCATGGCTGAAGGTAGACATTCAGGGCGATCCTATTTCCCCGCTTCTGCGTTACAATATTAAGGATGATGTTTTTTTCGGTCACCATGCCACTACGTATAACCCTAATACTTACGAAGAAGAATATGTGCTTGTGAATGAACAAAAGACAGACCTGCGCATGATAAGGACGGATGTTAATGGTAAAAGCTGTGGTGTTGAAAAATACGAGCCATATGTCGAATATTACGATCCACAGAAACAAACATACGCATACGATTATAAAAAGCAAGGTGATATAAAAGAATATAAGGTGTATGAAAAGCTGTTTTTCCCTGACTACCGCAAATGTGATGGCGACGGAAGCAGCTACAGGACCACTGGAATTGTTCAGGCCAGTGCAATGGCACAAAACAACATACTGCTTTATCCAACTGCGGTATCGGCAGGCAACGCCTATATTACAATAGAGAATAATTACGGTTCTGAAGTAAAAATGGAGATTCGCACGATCACCGGACAGCTTGTATTAGCAGAGAACTCTCTCTTATCAGGCAGGCAGGAAGTAAAAGTAGGTGATAACCTTGCGCCAGGAATGTATTTGGTTAAAACTTATAGCGCTGATGGTGGTTTGAATGCTATTACCAAGATTTTAATTACCGAGTAATAAATAAATAGTTAATTCATAAAAGGCCGTCTCTCTGGGGATGGCCTTTTTTTTGAACCAAAATTATGCATTAGGATGCCCTTTCGAGAAGCTTTTGCCTGCCTCTACTAAAAACGTATCGAGAACTTGTTTAGAACCTTATATGTGTCTCGATACGGCCGATCAAAATCCAATTGTGCCTACTCGACAAGACATCCCTTTTATAGTATTGTCCGTTCGATTTCTTTTGTCTGCCTCTCGCAAAAGCTTATCTAGAACTTATCAAGAACCTCCTATGTGTCTCGATACGGCCATTCAAAAATCCAACGATGCCTACTCGACAGGACATCCCTTTTATAGTACAGTCCGTTCGATTTCTTTTGCCTGCCTCTTGCAAAAGTGTATCGAGAACTTAGTATTGTCTCAATATAGCCGTTTACAACACTTATTCCTTCACGATCTTTGTGGAATATGTATCGCCTTTTTCCGTCTTAATTTTAAGCATATACACACCATTCGCAAAATGTGAAATATTTAGCTGTAACTCACTTTTATCTTTTTTGAAGGAAGCCGTTTGTTTGATCAGAATTTTACCCGAAGCATCCATTACTTCCAGGTGTATTTCCATAACCGTTTCTGTAAGGTTTTTAATAGTTAAGCGGTTACTCGCAGGGTTTGGAAACACCGTGAACAGATCAGTATTTGCTTTCACGCTTCCAATGCCTGCACAGTCTGAAACTACCAGTGCAAGTGTTTGTGTGCCAACACAGCCCAGGGCATTCTTCCCATCTACAGTATAGGTTTTTGCATCTGCCATCGTCGCAATAAAATTAAGTGTTGCACTGGTGGTTGAATTGGGAAACCAGGTATAATTCGATGCACCGGTGGCGGTTAAAACAATATCCTCACCCACACAAACAGTGGAGCTGCCGGTTGATGAGTTTAATGTGACAAGAGGACCGGCAACAACATTAACAGTTTTTGTAGCCGTTGACCCAGTCCCGAAACCGTTAGATGCAGTTAAGGAAATCGTATAAATACCAGGAGAGGGAAAAGTAATAAATGGATTTTGTAACGTTGATGTATTAAGTATAACTCCCGCAGAAGGTGATACAGACCATAGCCATGCGGTAGGATCTTCAGAAGAATTATCTATAAAATTTTTACTTAGCCCGGGACAAATAGAACCCGTAACCCCAATACCGCTTGATGGCACTGTAGTCGCCTGGATCACATCCACCTGATAAACCCCTCGGCCATAAGTACCGGCTCTTAAAAGAGTAGCAGCGGCAGGAGAAATTTCCATGTCGTGGATCGGAACATTTGGTAATCCTGAATTATACAAGGTCCAGGAAGTGGAAGAATTGTCTTTCGTATACACGCCCACATCCATTCCTATATAAACCCGGTCGTTTGTACCCAATTGGTAAACGGAACAATTAGCCGGAAGGTTTGGAAGGTTGTAAGTAATATTGGTCCAGCTGGTGCCACCGTTTGTTGTTTGAAAAACTTTATTGGGAGCTGAATACCCGCTCAATGTTACCCAGGCTGTATTGGCATCGGAAGGATCAATAGTTATAAACGTTGGTGCACCGCTTCCAACAGGCACATTGCTGGTTACATTTGTCCAGTTAACTCCTCCGTCAATTGTTTTGCGGATCGAAGTGCCATGGATCATATAGATAACCTGGTTATCTGAAGGTGCAATGGCAAATTCTACTATATATCCACTCCCGCCGCTGTTACTTGTCTGGTTCCAGGAGATACCAAGATCGGTGCTTACAAAAAGTTGTGAATATCCGGCATATAAAGTCTGGGCGTTAACAGGGTCTTGCTTCCATGGACAAACCCAGGCAGCGCCTCCCGATAATCCGGATACAATGGAAATCCAGTTGGACCCACCACTTACAGATCTTTTAAACGCCCCATAATAAAGAGAAGCAAACATAACACTGTTATTCGTGCGGTCTATAAAACAATCCATCCCGTCACCACCATAGCTGGCGTTGTAGGTAGTTCCATTATAAATATTTGTGCCATTATCCTGATGACCGGTGATCCAAAGATTTGGTGAAAGCGCTGATAGGCCCAGCTTATAGATCTGTGAAATATTGCGGGGAGCTGTATGATCCTGCCAGACACCCGTTCCAAGGCGCTCTGAAATGCCGCCGTCGTTTGCTACATAAAGTGTTCCGGATGAAGTATATTCAAGTTCGTGTTGGTCAGCGTGAACAAAGGGAGGATTCGCAGAGGTAGAATTCCAGCACCCGATGTTTGTAAAATTGGAACCACCATTCACACTTTTCCACACATTAACTCCGCCCACAACCACTTCGTCTTTATTTAAAGGAGAAGCGGCCAGGGCAAGGTCATACCAGCCTTGTCCACCTACAGTCGTTCCCGGGTTGCATCCGTTGGCTAAAATATCCGGCGTGGTAATCATGGTACTGAATGAATTGCCTCCATTTGTAGAACGGAAAACACCTAACAAACCCGAATTAGAACTTTTAGATGCCAGCACATAAACATAATTCGTATCGGCGGGTGTCAGAGCAACGTTCATCCGGTTGGCACCAGTTGGTATTCCGCTTGTAGAGGTTATTTGTGTGAAATTAACACCTCCGTTAAGTGAGCGGTAGAGAAGATTACCCGCAGTAAACACCACGTTTGGATTACCCGGTTTAAATTTTGCATCATAAAAATTTCCAGATTGCACCTGCGTCCAGTTTGTTCCTCCATTCGTAGTTCTGTATACGCCGAAATTTCCTACTGCAATTACAATTTGCGGGTTTACCGGGTTCACGATAAGGCGGCGCATTTGTCTTTGTTGGTTTACTGTAAAGGCAAGTCCTGTGGGACTCCAGGTCTGCCCTCCGTCCGTGGATTTTAAAACACCAATGCTGTAGGTATCACCGTTTCCTTCACCGTCGCCGGTTGCCAGGTACATAATGTTTGTATTCGTAGGATCGATAGCCATGTCAGAACAGCCGATCACCGACAGATAATCCGTTCCGGTTGTCCAGCTGGAGCCATTGTTTATTGTTTTCCATAATCCTCCGGAGGGCGTGCCACACCAGTAAGTATTAGAATTTGTAGGATCAAAAGTTATAAAATTATCCCGGCCTGCTTTTGCGGGTACGCCATTAACAGAACCGGTCATCGGGCCGAGAGGACCCATAGCAGTCCATGTGCTGCTGGCCATCGGACTGCTGGATTTATTTCCGGCATTTTGCCTTAAAAACGTTTCGTAATTGTTCCATGTGTTAGAGATCAAAGACAGATCACCTGTAGGATAAACACGTTTTTCCACAAAATATTCCCAGCGTTTAAACGGTTTATAGCCCTTTCCTTTTTCTGTAATGTCTTTGTCTTTCCAGTATTCATTAAAGGCAGACTGGATCTCATAGAAATTTCTTCCGGGTTCCTGCATCATTTCAAACCATGCCTGCGAAAAACAAGCCTTACTAATTAAAAGGGTAAAGAGGATCAGCGATATTTTTTTCATGTCTATTTAATATTTTCCTAAAGTAATTAATCCCCGTCAGTCACTCAACTTTTTTTAGTTAAAACCCTAACCCAAAAGGGGTGAGATTTATATGTG
>JAYSYG010000711.1:0-2720 GCA_043716685.1 Sphingobacteriaceae bacterium
GGTCAAAAAGGAATCGGAATATCAAGCCTTAAATCGAGGATAGAACTTCTTAACGGAGATCTTAAGTATGAATCGGGTAAGGATGCAGGTACAACCGTAATTGTAAAGCTGCCTTTCGTATTTTAATATTCAGTAAAATTACGCTCTCTATTCAGTAAAATTACTTGATGGAAAATTGCTTTGTTTATTAATTTCGACTTTACAAAATTGTATACTATGAAACAACAAGCCAAACTATTTATTTTATCATGTATTTGCTTCCTTTCGGTAACTGTAACCGCTCAAAATCCAAATTTACAATGGGTTAAAAGTTTTGGAAGTACTAGTAATGACGGTATCACATCGGTAATCACGGATGCCTCCGGTAATGTGTATTATTCCGGCACCGTATCCGGTAGTTCCGACCTTGATCCAGGGCCTGGTGTAACCACGTTCTCCAATGGGTTTTTAGCTAAAATGGATGTTAGTGGGAATTTTATGTGGGCCATTGGCCTAGTACAGGGAGGAGTATTATGTTTTGACCCCAGCGGTAATATTTGCGTTTCCGGTGTATATTGGGGCACTTTTGACTTTGACCCGGGTGCTGCAAACTATACCTTAAGTAGTGCAGGAGGTGCTGATGTATATGTAGCCAAGTACACCATTGCCGGTAATTTCGTTTGGGCCGCCTCCATGGGAGGGCCTTCACCTGATATTAGTGAGGGAGTAATTAGTGACGCTTCAGGTAATTTATATACCACAGGTTATTTTCAGGGCGTAAGTGATTTTGACCCGAGCGCGGCAACATATACACTATCTTCTACTGGCACTAGTTATAATATGTTTGTTTCCAAGCTTGATGCCGCGGGTAACTTTGCTTGGGCAAAAAGAATGGGAGGTAATGGTCAAACTATGCCGTCAGGAATTACGATTGATGCAGCAGGTAATACTTATTTAACCGGAGGCTTCTCCTATACCACCGACTTGGATCCGGGACCTGCAATCTATTCTTTTACATCTTCAGGTGGTTCATTTATAGAAAAACTAGATGTTTCCGGTAATTTTATTTGGGCTAAAAGCCTGGGGGGAGCTGGTGGGGGAGCCATTTGCATGGATGCTGCCGGGGATATTTGTATGACAGGGCGGTTCGCGAATGTTGTTGATTTTGATCCAAGCGTATCCACCGCCACTTTAGATGCACAGGGCGCCTCTCGCGGTTTCATCGCAAAGTATGACGCTAATGGAAATTATATTTTTGCTGAAGGATTGTTTGGTTCCAATACAACTGCTGCAAACTCAATAACTACCGACGCATCTAACAACATTTATTTAACGGGTTATTTAGCAGGAAGCTGTGATATGGATCCGGGCACAGGATCGTATTCATTAACGGCAACAGCAATTAACGATATTTTTGCTTTAAAATTAAATAGCAGTGGAAATTTTGTTTGGGCTGTTAGCATGGTGGGAAGCCTCAGTTATAACTCTGGCAATGGCATAAGCGTAACACCTTCAGGTGATATTTTTATTGGAGGCAGTTTTACATATACAGTAGATTTCGATCCGGGTGCAGGGACAGTAAACCTAACATCAAATGGTAGTAGTACTTCTGATGCCTTTATTTTAAAGCTCAACGGCCTGTCAACAAGCCTCAGGGCTAACGCAGCATCTAGCCTTATTACGTTTTTTCCAAATCCTTCAAGCGGTACAATTCATATTAGTTTCGGTAAAAACATTTCAAAAGGTTTAGTAACCATAACAAATAGTGTTGGTGAACGTGTTCATACGGAAAACATTAATAATGGCAACAAGGTTACCGTTGATGTAAACTCTTTGTCGGAAGGTATCTATTTCCTTATTATCTATGATGAAAATAAGATACTTGGAACCGAAAAAATTATCATTCAAAAATAATTATTCACACATGAAACACAGGTTAATAGCCTACTTTTTGAAGATAACGGCAAAGGTTTTATAATAGACAATGGTCAAAAAGGAATCGGAATATCAAGCATTAAATCGAGGATAGAACTTCTTAACGGAGATCTTAAGTATGAATCGGGTAAGGATGCAGGTACAACAGTAATTGTAAAATTGCCTTTCGTATTTTAATATTCAGTAAAATTACGCTCAATGTTCAGTAAAATTACTTGATGGAAGACGGCTCTCTTTTTTAATTTTGTTTTGATTCCAAAAATAAAACCAATACTATTAACCTTTAAAATTAAAACTCATGAAAAAATCTTTACAGCTATTTAAAAAAAATTTATTTATTTTATGTGCCACAATTGCTTTGTGGAATTCAAACAGTTTAACGGCCCAAAGTCCGACCATTATTGGCAATGTACCTTTTGTTTATCCGCCCAACTCTATGTATGAAAAATCTCCGGTGCTGGGTAACAATCGTTTTTTTACTGACGGGGCCGAGATTTGGAAAACAAATGGAACCATTGCCGGTACTCAGATCTTAAAAAGTTTTACGGTTACAAACAGTAATGCCACTGTTACTTCACTTGAAAATATAAATAATAGCTTGTATTTTTTTGATAACACCTCTAATTCAAACTATTGTAACCTTTACAAATCAGATGGTACAACAGCCGGAACCACAATTATCCAAACTTTTACAGCATCATTCTCATCGAGAGGAAAAAGGTTAACGCAAATAAACGGCACTGCTTATTTTATATTAGAGCAAGGAGCTCAGCACCTATGGAAAACAGATGGTACCGCTCAGGGTT
>JAYSYG010000712.1:0-8347 GCA_043716685.1 Sphingobacteriaceae bacterium
AAATATGAATTTTCCAGCAGATCTTAAGTACACAAAAGACCACGAGTGGGTAAAAATTGACGGTAACGAAGCAACCATCGGGATAACTGATTTTGCACAACGCGAACTAGGGGATATAGTCTACGTGGATGTAAACACTATTGGCGAATCTGTGGAAAGAGAAGCGGTTTTCGGGACAGTGGAAGCGGTTAAAACAGTAAGCGATCTATTTATGCCATTAACGGGCGAAGTGCTGGAAATGAACAAAGATATTGATTCATCACCTGAAAGTGTAAACCAGGATCCATACGGAAAAGGCTGGATGATCAAAATCAAATTTACAAATCCTTCAGAAGTAAACGATCTCTTAAGTGTTGAAGATTATAAAAAACTTATTGGCGCGTAATTAAATACTCAATTATAACTGAACCCTTTTAAGATAACCTTAAGAGGGTTTTTTATTTGCAATGCAAAAATTCATTTATAGATATTCTCTTTCCATTTGCCTGGCCTGGGTCCTGATCATTTTTCTTTTATGTGCAACGCCCGGTCAGTATATTCCTTCTGCAAATTGGCTTGAATTATTGAGCTTTGATAAGTTTGTACACGCCTTTATGTTTTTTGTACTTGCTACACTCACATTTATAAATGTAATTAAAAGACAACAGCCGCAATGGGCACTGATCGGTTTATTTTTAGTATGCATTAGTTATGGCGCCTTGCTGGAGTTAATGCAGGCTACATGTTTCAGCAACCGCAGCGCCGATTGGAAGGATCTGGTAGCAAATACTTTTGGATGTGTGCTTGCACTTTTGATGATAAAGAGAATACGTAAGTTTGTTCTGCTAATTAACTACTGAAGCGGACATGGTCTTGTTAATCAAAAGAATTTCTCGAAGCTCGGGTTTAACGCACTATTTGAGACACGAATTTCACGAATGAATTTTGTTGGTAAAAATTGTTACAATTAGTGGCAGGACACCAGAATGCTCTGCCTAGTGTTATGTCAACATAAAATTGTCTTGGCTAACTCTGACAGGTTTACTACATCATCATGAAACCCTGTCAGAATTTTGCGCCAGAGTATACTTGACATGATACTCAGGGGTTATTCATTTTGGTTTATAAACCGCTTTTTGTTTTTTTGGATCTGGTTTTTTTGAGTCTTTGAGCGGTGAAATGTCACTGTTCGCATCAACGTTTTCCATAAGAACCCATTTGTCTTTTCGCAGTTCAAGGGCATCAAAACTTCCATCAGGACCATAATACTGGAATTGCCCGTCGAGCACACTTCCTTCCTGTTTGGAACTTAAGTGACTAAATACAATTTGATTTCTCTTTTCAATATACTTAAGACTCATGCTTACCTCCTGGCTCCATTCAAACATAAGGCGTTTTGGATTTTTACGTTCAAATTTGAACACATCTTTTCCAAACACCGGCGCACCATTTCCTCTGAAATAAAGTACATCAACAAATTTACGTTGCGTTAATTTATCGTTCCCATCCCATCCAATCAGGGTATAAAAGCCGTCACACTCTATTAACTGCACGTAGAGCATGCCAAACCATTTATCAGGGCTACCAATATATGTTTCAGGATTCTTTACGGTAACAGACCGGTCTATAAGCCTGAAAAATTCATATTCCCGAATTGTTTCGTGCTTCATAAATCCTGTTTTTATCCTTTTGCTAGTGTTCACAAGCAGATATCCGAAAAAGGCATGGGTACCATCGTCTCTAAAAAAATTCCAGGTAATGAGTTTAAATTTTTTGTCTTTGGGAGAAAGAACAGAAATATCTTTCAGGCTATCGAGCGAGTAATCAAGGATTGCCGGGTTGGAAACAATTTTTTCCCATACCCGCATAAATTCCTTGTTACCTTCAATTCTTTCTTTTTCACTTCTGCTATAAAATGTTTTTTTCTGAAGTTCTTTCAGGTCCCTTTCCGCCTGTTTAAAAACAAGGAATGTTGAGTCGTCTTTTTGGGCAAAACAAAAAGCATGAATTATAGTCAAAAAGAAAAATATGATTTTTTTAAACACTATTTTTATAGTCCGGTTACCCGGCAAAGATACAAATAACCTGCAATGATTGTTAGTTTAAGATGGCTGAGGCCTTTGGCGAATTGTTGTTTTTTCATTCTTCTGGCAACTGCTGCCTTAAATTATAAAACCACGGTTTACCTTATTTACCAGGCCACAGGGCAACTCTCTCTTTTATTAAATACTCAAACGTTTGAAAGTTTTGAGCGTAATAATAAACTTACGCAACTACAGAAAAATAATATTACGCTGATAAAACAGGTAAAGAACTATTCGGTGGATAGCTTGGGATACAAGCCAACAAAGAACTTCACTACTATTTATGATCAAAAGGATGAGCCGGTATTGTGGGTTATCACTGCTTGCGAACCATACTCCCTGGTTCCGTTTGAATGGAATTTCCCATTGGTAGGGCAAGTGAGCTACAAAGGATTTTTTAAAAAGGAACTGGCCCAAATTGAATACAATCACATGGCTGCATTAGGGTATGATGTTGAGCTTGGGAGTGTTTCCGCATGGAGTACGCTTGGGTGGTTTAACGACCCGCTCTTAAGTAGCATGCTCAAACGAAGTAAAGGCGGTTTATGTAATTTGCTTTTCCACGAATTAGTTCATGCCACATATTATGCGCCTAATTCAGTCGACTTTAATGAGAACATCGCAAATTTTATTGCACACAAGGCAACCTTACGTTTCCTTAAAAAAGATTCTGTTGCCCTAAACGAATACCTGGCCGGCTACCGCGACCAGAAGATCTTTAACAGCTATATGTTGAGATGCATTTATTATCTGAAAAAGAATTATCCGCAAATTAAAGATCTCCCGAATGCTTCTCTTCTTAAATTAAGGATCATTTCTCAGGTAGCGGATAGCATTAGTCAGCTGCCGCTCACGAATAAAGAGAGGTATCTTTCAAGAAAAAAAGAAATTTTAAAATGCAAAAATGCGTATTTCGTTGATTTTGTCCAATACGACAGCATGCAGGACAGTCTGGAGGAAGTTTTTAACAAAATTTATAAAGGCAATATTGAAAAAATGGTCCAAGATTTGAAGCTAAACTAAATCTATTATTAATTTTGGTAACTCATTACAACATTCACACATCTATGAAAAAAGTTTACCTTTTTTGTTTATTTACCATTGTATCATTCCTGGGGAAAACCCAGTCAGGCTACGATATCAAAATCAATTTAAAGGGCTGTACCGATTCAACCGTTTACCTCGCAAAATATTTTTTTGACCAGGTACCCATTGCAGATAGTTGTAAAAAGGTAAAGGGGGGCAAGATCCAGTTTAAAGGAGATATGCCTCTTGACAAAGGTGTTTACATTCTCGCCAACCAGGGCAGAAATTCATTTTACTTTCAGTTCATTGTAGATGGTAGTCAGAAATTTACCATTACCGGAGATGTAAGTGATATTTCCGGGAGCCTTAAAAGCAGTGATGACAAACAGAACGACCTGTTTTTCAGCTACGTGAAATTCATGACCACCAAGAACAAAGAGTTGTACCAGCTGCAATCGCAGTTAAAAGGTAAGGCGGATAGTTCTAAACTGGTGAATGAAAAGCAAACCGCACTAAGTGTTGAAATGACAAAATATGATACTGATTTTAAGTTCAAAAATAAAGGTCTGTTTGTTTCGGACCTGATGAACCTGAAAACAGAGAAGTATCCAACAAATGTGCCTTTAGCAGACAACCACAGACCTGACAGTATTTACCAGTTCTATTATTATAAAAATCACTTTTTTGAAGGCGTTAATTTTAAAGACGACAGGATTTTGTACACTCCCTTTTTTGCAGACAAGATCAAAAAGTATTTTGACCAGCTTGTCATACAACATCCGGATTCTGTGATTAAGGACCTTGACAGGATTCTGATGCAGTGTGTTCCGGGAAGTGTTATGTTTAATACGCTTGTGGGGCATTTTACCTATAAATTCGAACAGAATAAAGCAATGAGTTTTGATCAGTATGGCAAAAGCAATACGTTTGAAAAAGTGTTTATTCACCTGGCAGATAAGTATATTGTAAATGGTAAAACCGGCGGGTATTATTCTGCAGAAACAATCGTAAAAATAAAAGAAAAGATCGATGTCCTTAGGAACCTCTTACCTGGTGCTAAAGTACCGAACCTCTTTATGATTGATACCGTTTATGGCAGACAGGTTTTAAAAATGGGCTTCGATACAGCACGCACAAGTGCCAGCGTAACCTATTTATATAACTTAAATAAGGATAAGCTTAGCCCTCTTTACAAATCGCTTTACAGTGTGAACGCAAAATATACCGTGCTGGTTTTTTGGGCCGCAGATTGCAGCCACTGCACCACGGAAGTACCGAAGTTACATGAGGACCTCAAAAAACTAAAAGGAACAACGGATGTAAAAGTTTACGCGGTTCAAACCAAAGAAGAACTTTTCGAGACCTGGAAAAAATTCCTTGTAGAAAAAAAGCTTAATGATTTTATTCACGTATTTGACCCGATTCACCTCAATAATTTAAAGGAACAGTTTGACATCACGGCTACTCCGGTTATCTATTTATTGGATAAGGACAAAAAGATCATCGCAAAAAAACTAAGTCATGATCAGGTGGTTGAAATTATCGAGAAGCTAGAGAGCATTGAAAAAAGCGTAAAAAAATAGTATCCCTAATCCAAGGTCAAAACGTGAAAAAAAATCTGTTCATACTACTGGTTGTGTTTCTTACGAACCTTACTTCAAAGGCGCAGCTTGCGTATGATATTAAAGTAAACATTAAAGGTCTTAACGATACCATGTGTTTTCTGGCAAAATATGTGTTTGATCAAACGTATATTGCCGATACTTGCAAAAAGGTAAAAAAAGGCTTAATAGAATTTAAGGGTAAAACCGAATTGGATAAGGGCGTTTACATTCTGGTGAACCAGGACAAAGCCCCTCTTTTTGAATTTCTGATTAATGAAAGTCAGAAATTTACAATCACTGCCGATGCCTCTGACATGGCTTTTAGTCTCAGCACTCCGGGGAATAAAGAAAACGAGCAACTTTTTAATTACTTAAAATACAGCGCGGCCAAAAACAAGGAATTTAATGCAACCAGGTTAAGCACTGTAGGCAAAAGCAGGCAGGACAGCATGAAGATCATGAACGATAAGATAATGCAGCTGGAAACAGATGTGAAGAAATTTGATACTGAATTTATGCAGCAGGTTAAAGGGTCATTTCTGTATGATTTTATGAATCTGAAAATGGAAAAAACCGCCCCGGAAATTCCTAAAGCGTCAAATGGCCGTCCGGATAGCATTTACCAGTATTACTATTATAAAAGTCATTATTTTGATGGTGTTGATTTTAAGGACGAGCGAATTGCGCGCACTCCTTACTTTGATGACAGGATTAAAAAGTATTTCGACAATGTACTTGTAACCAGCCCGGATACAGTGATTCAGGAAATAGATAAACTATTAGCGCGTTGCAACCAGAATAACCTGAACTATAATGCGATGATCGGCTATTTTACTTATAAATATGAGCAGAGCAAGATTGTAGGCTACGATAAAGTATTTGTGCATGTTGTGGATACATACATTCTTTCAGGAAAAACGAAAGGATTATACCCGGAAGAAACAATGAAAGCCCTTAAAGAACGTTCGGCGATAATTAACCCACTGCTTGAAGGAAAAAAGGTGCCGGAGCTTTATATGATAGACACTGTGTATGCACGTCAGGTAAAAAAAATGGGCTTTGATACCACAACATCTGCAAAAAGTATAACCGATCTGTATTATAAAAACCAGGAGAAACTTGCGCCAATGTTCAGGACTTTGCACGGGGTAAACGCGAAATACACCATCCTCCTTTTTTGGGCTGCAGATTGCGGACATTGCCAGAAGGAAGTGCCTAAATTGCACGAAAGTTTAAAAGCATTAAAAGGAAAAACAGACGTAAAAGTGTTTGCGGTTCAAACAAAAGATGATCAGTTTGAACAATGGAGAAAGTTTTTGATTGAGAATAAGATCACAGATTTTATCAACGTATTTGATCCGGTGCATATTAATAATGTGAAAGAAAAATTCGACGTTAACTCCACACCTTTAATATATGTGTTGGACAAAGATAAAAAGATCATAGCAAAAAAGATTGCATCTGAGTACATTGTAGATCTGCTCATGGCACTTGATAAACAGGAAAAAAAACCATAACAATTAATTATAAAAACCAAACGTTAACATCATCATCTAAAACAACAAATCACACACATGAAAAAATTTATTCTCCTTCTGGCGTCAACAGCGATTTTCTCGTTTAATGCAAGCTCGCAGGCCTACGATATCAAAATAAATTTTAAAGGTTGCAAAGATACCATGGCTTACCTGGTGAAATATACCTTTGACCAGCAGTATATTGCAGATACCTGCAAAAAAATTAAAAACGGGGTTATTGAGTTTAAGGGAAAAAAAGACCTCGATAAAGGCGTTTATACCCTTGTGAGCCAGGAGAAATCCATCTACTTTGATTTTTTTATAAATGAAAATCAAAAATTCGTAATCACTACTGACGTTTCCGATATTGTTGCCAATCTTAAAGTAACAGGGAATAAAGAAAACGAACAATTCTTTTCCTACATTAAATATATTACAGCCAAGAACCAGGATTTTGGTAAGATCCGAGAACAAACAAAAGGCAAGAGCAAAGAAGATAGCACTAAGTTTATGAACGAAAAGATCAAACAACTTAATGATGAGGTGAGGAAATTTGATGCGGACTTTATGCAAAAAGCAAAAGGAACGTTTGTATACGATGTATTGAATTTAAAAACTGAAAAAGAACCAACAGAAATTCCAAAAGCAAAAAATGGCCGGCCTGACAGCGTTTACCAGTATTATTACTACAAAAGCCACTATTTTGACGGGATCAATTTTAAAGACGAAAGAATAGTCCGCACGCCATTTTTTGATGACAGGGTAAAAAAGTATTTTGACAATGTAATTTTAATGCATCCTGATACAGTGATCCAGGAAATTGATAAGATCCTTGCAAAATGCGATGAAAATAATCTTATTTATAATTTATTGATCGGTTATTTTACTTATAAATTTGAGCAAAGTAAAATCATGGGTTTTGATAAAGTGTTTGTGCATATAGCGGATAAGTATATTATTAGCGGAAAGGCTAAAAATGCTTATACCGAAGAAACGGTTAAAAAAATAAAGGAGCGGGTGGACATTATGCGTAACCTGCTACTCGAAGCAAAAGTTTCTGAGTTGTATATGATCGATACTACCTACGGTAAACCTGTGCGTAAAATGGGTTTTGATACGGCCAGTACAAGTAAAAGCATTACCGATCTTTACTATAAAAACATAGACAGGCTTACGCCAATGTTTAAAACCTTGTATTCAGTAAATGCGAAATACACAATTCTTGTTTTCTGGGCTGCTGATTGCGGCCACTGCCAGACAGAAGTACCTAAGTTACACGAAGATCTTAAAGCAATTAAAGGAACCATTGATTATAAAGTATTTGCTGTACAGACAAAAGATGAACTTTACGATAGTTGGAAAAAATTTATCATTGAAAAAAAATTGAATGATTTTATTCATGTATTCGACCCGGTACATATAAACAACTTAAAAGAACGTTTTGATATTTACTCTACGCCGGTAATTTATATTCTTGATAAAGATAAAAAGATCAAAGCAAAACGCTTAGGCGCTGAACAGGTTGTTGAAATGCTAAAAACACTTGAACTCATAGACAAGGAGCAAAATAAAAAACCAAACCAGAACCAGAATTAATTTAAAGAATGCTGATAGTGAAAAATCCTGGTGGAACTCACCAGGATTTTTTTTAAACGCTTAACGCTCCTGTTTTAGTAATTTGATATCTTCGATCAGTCGTTTAACCTGTGCTTTATCTGTGCCATCGTACATGCCGCGCATCCTGCCTTTCGTGTCGATAAGCAAAAATAATTCACTGTGTAAAAAGCCTTCGGGCGTGCCATCATCTTCTAATGCATTTACCAGGTAGCTGTTTTTTGCCAGATCATAGATCTGTTTTTTGTCACCCGTAAGCAAATTCCATTTATTTTTGGTAGCATTATAAGTAGTAGCATAATTCATGAGTACTTCAACTGTATCATGAAGTGGATTTACAGAATGTGACAGGATCAATAACGAATCTTCTTTTTCAAAAGCCTTCTGTACCTGCGTTAAATTTGTACTCATTTCGGGACAGATGCTCTGGCAGGTAGCGAAAAAGAAATTAGCTACGTAGATCTTATTTTTAACGGTTTCTTTTGAGACTGTTTCTCCGTATTGGTTGGTTAAGGTAAAATCG
>JAYSYG010000713.1:0-2713 GCA_043716685.1 Sphingobacteriaceae bacterium
CTGATATTTCGGATAATGCAGCCGGTCCCATCACTGTTTCAATTGAAAGCAATGATGGAAAAACGGTGTATGCGTCGGGAACTATCAATCTGGCAAAAAGTATTTTCTGGAAAAAATATGAATTGAAACTCACCACAAAAGCAGATGTAAAACCTACAGCTGATGCAAGATTTGTAATTTCAACAGATCGCGTAGGTGAGTATTATTTTAATCTTGTCTCCTTATTTCCACCCACCTATAATAATAAGCCGAATGGCTTCAGACCTGAGTTGATAAAAATGATGGCGGATATGAAGCCGAAATTTTTACGTTTCCCCGGAGGAAATTATTTGGAAGGCCCGTTAATTTCCGATGCGTTTCCATGGAAAACTACCTTGGGACCTCTGGAGCAAAGACCGGGTCACAGGGGCTCCTGGGGGTACAGGGCTTCCGACGGGTTGGGATTACCTGAATTTTTACAATGGTGTGAAGATATAAATGCAGCGCCTTTGTTAGCCGTTTATGGTGGTTATTCACTAAACGGAGATCATATTGATGCAGGCCCGTTATTACAACCTTATGTGGATGATGCGCTGGATGAAATTGAATATGTGATGGGAGATGTACATTCACACTGGGGCGCTAAACGGGCAGCAGACGGCCATCCGGCACCATTTAAACTAACTTATATTGAAGTAGGAAATGAAGATTGGTTTGACAGAACCAACAGCTATGATGGAAGATTTAAACAATTCAGGGCGGCTATAGAAAAAAAATATCCCTCCCTGCATGTTATTTCTACCATTGCTGAAACTCAATATCCAAATCTAAAAATAACCGGAGAAAAACCTGAGGTGGTGGATGAACACTACTACCGGAATTCATGGGAGATGTGGCAAAATGCCTCGCAATATGATCAATATGATAGAAACGGCCCTAAAATATTTGTTGGAGAATGGGCTACCAGAGAAGGGGCTCCTACTACCAATTTAAATGCAGCGTTGGGTGATGCAGCATGGATGACCGGTATGGAAAGGAATTCAGATCTGATCATCATGTCTTGCTATGCACCGCTATTTGTAAATGTAAACACAGCCACTGCAACAGCTCCAAAAGCATGGCAATGGGATTCAGATTTAATTGGCTACGATGCATTGAACAGTTACGGTTCTCCATCTTACTATGTTCAAAAATTATTCGGCAACTTACTGGGCGATAAAATTATTACCATCACCGCCACAAATATTCCAACGCAAACAAAGCCCCTTTCAAAAAGAGACAGTACGGAGGGTAAAAAAGTAGCCGCAGTGGTACCGTCCATTTTTTACAGCGCAACAATGGATGATAAATCAGGCACTGTATATCTTAAACTCGTTAATACAACCGGCAAAAAACAGCCGGTAAATATCAACCTTAATGGCGTAGCTAATGTCTATTCACAAGCAACCCTAATAGTAATCAAAGGAAATAAACCGGAAGACACAAATACAATAACAGAGCCTGAAAAAATTATACCGGTAAGTTCGGCCATAAGCGGCGTCGCTACTAAATTTAAAAGAATGCTTGATCCATATTCTGTGAGTGTATTACAATTACAAATGCTTAAATAAGAAAGATGTTTGTATAAAGTCAGATGAACAATACAAAAATGAAAGAAGAGGTTGTTTATTTTTTAAACTTATAACTTGTGCACATCAGCAAATTCCTTCATTTTTGCTGATGTGCCACATTCCGAACCTCTAAAACGTTACTCTTCAAACTGAAATTTCTCAGGCGATTCTCTGCGTGATTCAGATAGCTCCAACTTTTAGCATAAGCTGCAGGACTCGCCGCATATTTAGTATGGAGCGTGCCTGTATATTTATTTTAGCACCCGCCACCAGAAAAAACGTATCTCTCAAAAGATAAAATTTCACAGACGATTTACAGGTGATAGTTCCAGCCTTTGCACCTGCCACAGAGACTTACCCTTCAAGTTTACGATTGAAACTTGAATGTATGCGAAGTGATATGTTGTTTATAAAAGAACATAATACTGAATTCAAAAAATATAAAAGGAGTAATATGCGCTAACAGGCGGCGAGTCCTGTGGCTTCTGTGGACAGAAATAGTTTTAAAATTTGCGCAGAGTGACCTTGGAATTTTATGGTTTTGGTGTGAGGGCAGAAGTCATGGAGACTCGGACTGGAAGAGAAGGTGTCGGTTGGGTAAAAGAGTTGGCAATTCTTGTGCTTGTATAATGTAAGAAAAAATAGAAAATCGTAGAGCTTTAGTAACGTGGGGTAATATAGGTTTGGTAATATTTTACACTACTTTTATTGTAGACTGTTTTATAGATTAGATTTCGATGCGCCTTTTAGCGCAAGGGAGTTTTGCCACCTTTTAGCGCAGGGGTGTCGGTCAGGTTCTAAAGGTCTCCTATATGCTAAATTAAAAATTTTATCTGTTGATTTTATCGTCAAGTAACTAAGGTTTAAAATCTTTACTGCCTTGTAATTCAGAACTTGCTAAAACAACAGAAATTTTTCCTAATACTTTTATTGTCGCATCCAGCTTTTCAGTTGCAGTCAAATTTTTAATTTGCTCAGGTAGTCCTGAAATATCCAATTTAATTTTTCCTAAATAGTTAATGGAAGTTATAAATTCTGAAATTGATTTTAAATTTGGCAAAAATAATTTTAAGTTCGAAAATTGATAAAATTCCAATTTGTTAATTGCTTTTCGTATCATGTGA
>JAYSYG010000714.1:0-2708 GCA_043716685.1 Sphingobacteriaceae bacterium
TTATTACTGTGATTATACTAATTCTTTTGATTGCGTCCGGCATTATTCTTTGGTACGCCCTCCGCTTAAAAAAAGAACGCAAACAAAAAAAAATCCTCGAAGAGAAATACAACGAGCTGGAACTAAAAGTAAATTCGCTGGAACTGGAAAGCATCAAATACAAACTTAATCCTCATCTTTTTAAGAATACATTGAATTCCATACAATCGCATGCTTACCAGACCTATTATGCGTTAGACAAGCTTTCCAACGTTCTCGATTTTATTTTATATGAAAGCGACAGGCATTTTGTCTCTTTAAAAGAAGAGATCGGTTTTGCGCTCAGCCTTATTGAGATCAACCGCTTAAAGGTGAGTCCTTTATTTGATCTGCGCATCAAAAATAAAATTGAGGAAAGCAACCCTTTTTACGAGCAGGAATTGATCGCCCCTTTAATTACGATTGACCTGATTGAGAATGCCTTTAAACATGCGGATCTTCAAAATGACGGAGCTTTTATTTCCATCGTATTTGAATTAAAGGATGACGTGTTTATGCTTACTGTTTCAAATAAAATAAGCCCGCGACCGGCCATGAAAAAAAGCAAAGGCGGCTTTGGGAAAAAGAGTTTCGAAAAACGCCTTGAGATTATTTACAAGAATAACTACAAATTAGATCAATTTGTAGAAGACGATATTTACATCTCCCATTTAAAAATCAACCTCCTTGAACACAAAGCTCAGATGCTTGCTATTGGATGACGAACTGCCGGGTTTAACTTACCTGCGCATGCTTTGTGAGCAAATTCCTGGCGTGGAGGTTGTACGCGCCTTTAACGATCCAATTAAGTTTGTTGAAGAGAGTAAAAAAATTGAATTTGATTTTTGTATTCTTGATATAGAAATGCCGGGGTTAAGTGGACTCGAGGTCGCTCAACTCTTAAAAGGGAAGCCGGTGATCTTTACATCCGCCTATAAAGAATATGCCGCCGAAGCGTTTGATATAGACGCGGTTGATTATGTAAGAAAACCGATTGAAAAAGACAGGCTTGAAAAAGCAATCCAGAAAATAGTAACACGCATCAATGAGCCGTTTATTGAAAAGCAGTTCGTACAATTAAATACCAATAAGGGAAAAGCCCTGCTTATGTTTAACCAGGTAATACAGCTTACCAACTCCTACTCAGACAAAAGAGATAAGCTGGCCATTCTCGAAACGGGTGAAGAGCTGGTACTCAAGAATATTTCGTTCGATCAGCTTCTTTCTTCTCTACCAGCAAAGGACTTCTGTCGCATCAATAAAAAAGATGTTATTGCAATTAAAGCAGTTAAATTTTATTCGCACAATACTATCTGCATTTCTATACAAGGCAAAGAGATCAATCTTTCCTTAAGTGACAATTTTAAAAAAGAATTCATTCAGAAAACCGGGAATAAGTAGAGCAGATTCACGGAAAACTCTGTCAGGGTTGGACGACAATTTAGGGCAACAGAACACTAATTCAGGTTTTATACAATTGTACCGAATTTTTTGTAATTTTAGTATTCTAACCCAATACGCCATGAAAATTTCTTTAATAAAAACAGTTCTATTTTTTAGCCTTATTGTCAACTTATCTCCGGCTCAGACCTTCTTGAATGGAAGTTTTGAAACGAATTCTGCAGGGGCCAGCGATCAGATTAATTTATCCAATGCAACCTTTAACGCCATGATGCCCGATGTTAATTCTTTTGGCACAAATGGGAATATGGATATAATACAATCTACAACCTGGGGAGGAGGTGGTGCACAGCACTGCAAATGGTATGTGGCATTAACCGGTGGCGGAACAGACGCCATAACTCTTAAATTATCAGCGCCACTGGTAACGGGTACAACGTACACGATGTCATTCTGGGATCGTAAGGACGTAGCATTTCCAGGGACTTCGATAGAGGTAGGACTCTCTACAACAAATAGTAATGTTGGATCGGTTATTTATACTGCTCCGGCATCGGTCAACAATACCTGGACCCAGCGGACATTCACTTTTATTGCACCCAACAACGGCGACTACGTTAGTGTGGTTCAATCAGGCGCTTCTTCCATATCAGAATGGGTGCAAATCGATAATTTTACATTAAATAATAATGGCACGGGCGTATTAACTCTTGCTTCATCTGCAAATCCGATATGTTCCGGCAGTTCGGCTGTTTTTACAGTCACAGGCGGCGGGTCATACACGTGGACTCCTTCCGGTAGCCTGAGTTCCGCTAATGGAAGCGTGGTTACAGCCAGCCCATTAACTACAACAGTTTATACGGTAAATGCAAGTGCAGGAACAGGGACCTGTATTTATACAGCGAGTTATACGCTGGGTGTTATTCCGCAGGTGAGTGTGGTTCTCACGCCAAGTATTATCTGCGCAGGAAACGCGACCACTTTAACTGCGACAGGTTCTGCTTCATACAGTTGGACCCCCTCTACCGGACTCAGTAACACAACCGGAAGTATAGTAATTGCTTCGCCTGGTGTTTCGACAAATTATTCTGTGACCGGCGGAACGGGTACATGTATATCAATTGCAACGGCAAGCGTACAAATAAAACCTGCTCCGCAACTTTCTGTGACGGGGAGTCCAGGCCTTGTGTGCAAGAGTGAAAAGCGAATCCTTTCAGTGTCCGGAGCCGCTAATTATACATGGAGCCCGGGCGCAATTTTTACATCTACTTTGCTGGTTAATACTCAGA
>JAYSYG010000715.1:0-2702 GCA_043716685.1 Sphingobacteriaceae bacterium
GATATAAACAGTCTCAGTAAATTTTACGATCATCCAAAATTTATTTCCGCTCTGGTAAGCGAAGCACGGAAACATACGATCGAAGAATACGATCATGTACTGTTCAGTTATCATGGTTTGCCGGAGAGGCAGATAAGGAAAGCTTCAGCGCACTATGGCGGTAATACCTGCCAGATGGGGGCCTGCTGTAATATTATTACAAAAAACAACCAGTATTGTTACAGGGCCAATTGTTTCGAAACAACACGTCAATTGGTTAAAGCATTAAATATCCCCGAAGGAAAATATACCTCTGCTTTTCAAAGCCGTCTCGATGATAAATGGCTAAAGCCGTTTAGTGATAAAGTGGTTAAAGAGCTTGCAGAAAAAGGAGCAAAAAAATTATTAGTATTCTCTCCGGCCTTTGTGGCAGACTGTCTTGAAACCATTTACGAAATTGGCACCGAATACGAAGAGATCTTCAAACACCACGGTGGAGAAAAGATCACGCTTGTAAACAGCTTAAATGCCAATGAGGAATGGGTGGAAACCCTTGCTGATATGGTAACAGAAAAATAATTTTGTACGTTTAGATTTCGCATTTATTCTTAAACATTCGCTTTGCCACATTACGAAACCGGATTTTTTTTTGCTATTCTCCTGGCGCGAATAGCGTTTTTTAAAAAATCTACATCTTTTTTCAGATTATAGTTTTTATAAATAGAAAATACACCGCCTATAAGTACTAAGAGGTATAGTGACGCTATAAATTTTGGTTTAAAAATCAAAGTGTAATAGGGAATGTTATAAAAGTGTACCCACTTTTCAAGATTGAGAAGATAAGCAATGGAAACCAAAATATACAAACCAAAATTTCTACGGTAAATGCTATAAAAGAACAAAAAAATCATTGCCGGATGAGAATATCTTTCATGCATCTCTGTATTAAAAAAGAAAAAGATAACTGCAATTATTCCTGTAGTAAGAAAAACAAGCTCCTGAAAACTTTTCGGACGCACTTTGGAAATAACGGCATTTATTGTTTTAAGTAGTAATGGAAACAGAGTTAGACCCGATGTAATAAAGAATAACAGAAGTCCAATAGTTTTATAAGGGAGTCCAAAAAAAAGTTCTGTGTCAGAAGTTGTTCCCGGATTTGTTTTCAGTACAAAATGCCAGAAATTATACGCACTGGCAGATACCAGTTGAAAGCTAACCGAGGCATTGCAAATAATTAGCCATAAATCGTCGAGGGTGCCTGCTAAAAAGAAAGGGATTAAAAGGAGGGCCTGGATTACAGAGGCCATAAGTACAGCCTTAAGAAGTGTTTTCACGGAATCAATTTTTGTAATCAGGCAAAGGGCCAGCACAGGAAAGAAAATGATTGCCTGAAACTTCATGTTTAATGCAAGGATAAAAAGTGTAAGAGCGGCTATGGGGTATCTGAATGAAATAAAGATAGCAGTTAACGCAAGGTTGGAATGAATACTATCTACCTGACCCCAAACCACGCTATTAAATAAATATGCAACATTAAATAATAAAAAAACGTAATAACCTTTTTGAAGATCGTAAGCTTTTTTAAAAAAAATAAGAAGCGCTATGGGGAGAAAATCGAAAAGAAAGGGAATTACTTTGAAATAATTGATGTTTTCTGCTATCTTTTCAGGGCCCTGTATAAGATCGTAAATATATAACAAGTAGATCATTACAGGGGGATAGTTCACATTGTTCGTATAGATATTACCAATGCCGTCACTGTTAATACTCAGCGCCCATTGTTTCCAGCATTCTGTATCATACCGGAATGAATGGCCCGGTAGGATCATAACTATTAATACAAAAAACAGAAATAACTCTATAGAAACTTTTTTGTACAGATTGTAGTTGGTTTTGAAAATCTTCATTTTTAGTATTCTATAAGATGCGAATTAAACGTCATGTTGCGGGAACGCTCTAAAGCGCGATTTAAATTTTATTTCAGTTTTGTGTACATACTTAAATTTATTCACTTTCTGTTTAACAAGTGAGTGGATTTAAGCAGCGCCTATCGGCTTATCATCCGTCATCCTTGAATCCAGTGCATCCCGTAAGCCATTGCCTACCATCATAAAAGAAAGTACCAAAAGCATGATGGCAATACCCGGTGTAAAGGCCAGATAAGCTTTATCCATTAAAATATAACCGTGATGCGCATTGATCATCTCCCCCCAGGATGGAATAGGAGGTTGGGCGCCAATCCCCAAAAAGCTTAAACCCGCTTCTGTTAAAATGGCACTGGCAAAATTACTGGCAGCCATTACTACTACCGGGCCCATTACATTCGGTAAAATATGGCGGAAAATAATCCGGTTGTTTTTATATCCTAAAGCGCGCCCCGCTTCAACAAATTCTTTTTCGCGAATACTCAGGATCTGTCCGCGTACAACCCTGGCAACGTCTACCCACATCGTGAGTCCGACGGCAATAAATACTACGGTAATACCTTTTCCTAAAACGAGTGTGATTGCAATTACAAGCAAAATTGTAGGGATGCTCCACACCACATTAATAAACCAGCTGATCACTATATCTGTATTGCCCCTGAAATACCCCGCCAGTGAACCAAGCACGACACCAATAAAAATGGAGATGAGTACAGAAATAAGTCCTACTGTCAGGCTGATACGTGTTCCGATTAAGAGGCGACTTAAAAGATCGCGCCCTAAAAGATCGGTGCCTAA
>JAYSYG010000716.1:0-2701 GCA_043716685.1 Sphingobacteriaceae bacterium
CATATAATTGGTGCCGGTCCCGCCGGACTTTTTGCCGCCTTACGCTGCCTGGAATTAGGAATTAAACCAATCATTATTGAACGTGGAAAAGATGTAAAGGCCCGGAGGCGGGACCTTGCAGCCATAAATAAAGAACACATTGTAAATCCCGAAAGTAATTATTGTTTTGGGGAAGGTGGAGCCGGAACATACAGCGATGGCAAACTCTACACCCGATCAAACAAACGGGGCGATATAGATAAAATTCTCAAAACGTTTGTATTTCATGGCGCCAGCGAAGAAATACTTGTCGATGCCCATCCGCATATAGGTACCAATAAATTACCGCAGCTTATTCAATATATCCGCGAAACCATTTTGCGTTTTGGCGGCGAGGTTTTTTTTAATACAAAACTGGTTGATTTTACAATTGAGGAGGATAAAATTTCATGTATCAAAATTCTGAATGATAATGGAGAACAGGATGTTCACGTTCAAAATATTATCCTGGCAACCGGCCATTCAGCACGTGACATTTATGAGCTACTAGATAAAAAGAACATTATGCTGGAAGCAAAACCTTTTGCACTGGGTGTAAGAGCCGAGCATCCGCAATCTTTAATTGACAGCATTCAATATCATTGTGGAAGCCTTGAAGAAGCAATAAGCAAACGCGGTTTTCTTCCAGCCGCCAGCTACAGCCTTGTGCAACAGGTTAAGGGTTACGGCGTGTATTCCTTTTGTATGTGTCCGGGTGGAATTATAGCGCCCTGCGCCACGAGCCAGGAAGAAGTTGTTACAAACGGCTGGAGTCCAAGCAAAAGAAATAATCCCTACGCAAATAGCGGAATTGTAGTTGGACTTGAACTAAAAGATTTTGAGCCTTTCAAAAACCACGGCGCATTGGCGGGATTGGAATTTCAAAAACAATTTGAGCATACTGCCTGGGCGTTTGGTGGGAAGACACAGAGCGCCCCGGCCCAGCGCTTACAGGATTTTACAAATGGACGATTCAGCTCTTCCCTGCCGGACTGCAGCTACCAGCCAGGTTTAAAAAGCGTTGAAATGCAGGAGGTTCTTGGAAAATTAATTGGTCCTTCCTTAAAAGAAGGATTTAAAGCCTTTGGTAGTAAAATGCGGGGCTATTTAACCAACGAAGCCGTAATTGTCGGCGTAGAATCCAGGACTTCAACACCAGTAAGAATTCCAAGGGATAAAGCCCTTTTGCATCACCCGCAATTAAAAAATCTTTTTCCTTGCGGTGAAGGCGCCGGTTACGCCGGGGGTATTGTAAGCGCTGCGATGGACGGCGAAAGGTGTGCAGATAGTATTAATTATTAAAAATAGTACATTTGTCATTTTAAATTATGTCACGAATTTTAACCGGTATTCAAAGTACTAACGTTCCACATCTTGGTAATTTACTGGGCGCGATTATACCTGCCATAGAACTAAGCAAAAAAGCAGAACACGACAGTTTATTTTTTATTGCAGATCTTCATACCCTTACGAGTGTGAAAGACGCTGAGTTTATTATACAAAGTACGCGCTCTGTTGCTGCTACCTGGTTGGCTTTCGGACTTGATACGCACAGAACAATTTTCTACCGTCAAAGCCGCGTGCCACAAGTAACTGAATTAACCTGGTATTTAAACTGCTTTACTCCCTTTCCAATGTTAGCGAATGCTCACTCTTTTAAAGACAAAAGTGAGCGCCTGAGTGATGTGAACGCTGGTTTATTTACGTATCCTGTTTTAATGGCGGCAGATATTTTATTGTACGATGCGCAGTTTGTTCCCGTTGGAAAAGATCAAATGCAACATTTGGAAATAGCCTCCGATATTGCCAGATCTTTTAATCATAAAATCGGCCAAGAAGTTTTAGTGGTTCCCGAAGGATTAACCGATTCGAAAGTTATGATCGTTCCGGGAATTGACGGACAAAAAATGAGCAAGTCTTATAACAACTTTATAAATATTTTTCTACCTGAAAAGGAACTGAAAAAAGTTGTGATGAGTATTGTAAGCGATAGTAAAAGTCTGGAAGATGTTAAAGATCCCGAAACAGATAATACATTTAAATTATACGCTCTTTTAGGAACCAAAGAGCAGGTTGAAACAATGCGCCAGAATTATTTAAAAGGGGGCTTTGGTTATGGCCATGCAAAAACCGCATTATTTGAATTAATTCTGGATAAATATATAGAACAGAGAAAAATTTACGATCACTTTATGTCAAATCCGGATCTGCTTGAAAAAGAATTAGGTATTGGAGAAGTCAAAGCTAACAAACTCGCAAATGAAAAATTAAGGCAGGTAAGAAGCATTCTTGGTTATTAATTTATTTTTTGACGTTTGGTGTTTTTCAAAAAAACTCAAGCTACTCAAGTACTTACTCCACCCAACTCTTATAATACTTTCCGTCATCAATGCCCATGGCGTCTTCGGTTACCATCAGGGGTCTAAAAGTATCAATCATCACTGCAAGTTCCTGCGTATCTTTCTGGCCAATACTGCGCTCCATTGCTCCGGGCGCTGGACCATGAGGAATACCTTTAGGGTGTAAAGTAATATGCCCTTGCTCTATATTATTGCGGCTCATAAAATCTCCGTCTACATAATACAAAACCTCATCACTGTCAATATTACTGTGATTATATGGTGCGGGAATTGCCAAAGGATGATAATCGTATAAACGCGGGCAAAAACTGCAAACAACAAAT
>JAYSYG010000717.1:0-2699 GCA_043716685.1 Sphingobacteriaceae bacterium
ATATCCCCCGGGTATTCTCTTAAAATTTTAAATGGGCTGCCACCAGTATCATAATATTTTTTTGAAAATATCATGGCGCCGTCAGCATCTACTTTTATAACGTTGGTTGCTACGTCAAGCTCAGGACTAGCATCGGAATTACTTGCTGCCACAATAAAATAGCACTCTTTTTCCTCATCGGCCACGCGGCATAGCGAGATCTTACCGATATCTGCGCTGATGATAGGGTATTTGTTCACATAATAGATCCTGCTCCATTCAAAATTACCTTTAACATCAAGCTTTATCAGGATAGGTTGTTCCACATGCTTTTCGTTCTCATAATAGTAACCCGCTATCAATAAGCCTTCATCGTCTGTCTGGATCAAAGCTTCAACATTAGTAATGCCATCTGTTGGGAAAAAATAAGGGAAAATATTGTTATTGTAAATCACACCTCCAAACGGGTCGTGTTTTGTAACAATAAAATAGTCAATATCCGGCCCGGTGGCAGCTTTACCATAAGATACAGTTATTGATTCGGCCTTTTTGTTCGTGATCACAAACGCCGGCTTAATGTCCGAAGAAGAGTTATTAATGTCGTAAGTGTTGTTGTACTGAGCCACTGAAGCAAATGTTAGCATTGCCAGGGCAAGCGTAATGGTTTTTTTCATATATTAGGTTTTTAAGGTTAGTAGCTACAAAAAAAAAGCTTAACAAATAAGAAACCTAGACCCAACCTATAAACGGTCAAATTAAAGAATAGATGGTAGAAGATCGAAAATATAAGACCTTTCAGGTAAAGGAACCCGCTTACGTTTTTGTACCCCGGACGTTACAATTTATCGCACTTTTCAGATGATTTTGAGGCTATTAGATTGTTAAGAAAACTTCCTGAGAATCAATATGCCTGAATCAAAGCATCCAATGGAATATTCAATTTTTCATGAATTTTTAAGTAAAGTAATCGGAAATTTATTGACATAACTATTAGTTATTTTTTCTTGCTCCAGCCGAATATTATTAATTCTTAAATATTTTAAAAAACTCCAGCTCATCGTTACTCAAGGACTCAGGTAATATATCCTTCTTTATAATTACCCTCAAGTGCAAGAAGTATGTCCTGACCTTTTGTTTTTCGCATTAGTAGCACAAAGGTAACGTCATTAAATATTACTTTTTTACCAAAAATTATTCCTCGACATGACACAAACTTAAAAGACCACTGCTTTTCTAATCTGCAAAAATTTCAGAGTCGGTTACGCAAGGACATTTAGGAGAAGGACGTGGGTTTATATTGACATCAAAAGGCTTCATGCTTTTGGTTTCCTTGTCATATTTAAGTGTGAAACGTATTTCTGATTTTACTGCAACACCGCCTTTAACAGCAGCATTCCAATTATTCATTACCTTTAATACTTCCTGTACCTGTAAGTTAAAAGCTTCTTCGCTTCCTGTAACTATAACCTTTTTAATAGAACCATCAAAATGGATCTGGAGTCTTACCTGCGCAACCCAATTTTTTGCTTTGCGTCTTTGTTTTTTAGTGAAGGTAAAATTGTCTTTAAAAAAAAGATTAAAATCTTCATCACCAAATCCATAACATGGCTGACGGCAGGCTCTTGCATCCTTTGCTCGGCGCGGCTTTACTATTCCGGTTTTTTTTGTTTTTTCCTTCACAACCGGTGCAGAAGTTTCTTCAACGGGTTCTGCTACAGGAGGCGGATCAGCTTCCTTCACTGTTTCCACCGCTGGTTTTTCTTTTTCTTTCTTAATCTCAACTTCTTTTGTTTTCACTGCCGGTTTTTCAACTGGTGGCGCTTCCTGTTGTGCAGTGACTCTTCCTGTAGTAGCGGCTGGTGGTATTGCCGGTTTTGCAACAGGCGTACTCACTTCCGTTTTAACAGTCGGAGGCGCTGTGCTTTTCGGTTCTTCTACTTTAGGCACTTCTCCATTTATATACACATAAAATCCCTGCATTTTTTTAAATGTAGCGCTGTCTCCCCGTGCGTTGCACTGGCAAATATTTTTGTATGTGGTGCTGTATTGAAAAAGTTCAGGATAGGTTTTTAAAAGATTTTCCCAGCGTTCGCGGTTCGCTTCTTCCCTTTCGGCTATGGCAGAAGGATCTATTTCTGAAAAAACAAGAACTATTTCCGTAACCTCGGCAGATAAAATAGCATCTGCGGCAGGAGTTCTGTTTAACCCATTGCTTCCGCGCTTGGAACGGATATATACATGATTCTTTCCCGCCGGCTTATAGGCGGCCTTTACCGAGTCGGGCTCAAATTCCATTTCTTCAAAAGCGGGTGCCTGGGCTAGCATTGGCAAGCCTGTTATAAAAAGGATTATAACCAGGAAGGATTTTAAAAGTCTCATTATTTTTTCCATTCTGTAATATTAAAAAAATATTACTGAAAACTCAACCACTAACGGAAAGTAAATCTTTAAAGTTCAATAACCTTCCATTCCGTTCAAAATACAGGAAAAAACCCAAAATCCTGATCTATCCCGATAAAGTTTTTGTACACGTATGCACTATTTACTTCGTAAGATAACCCAAACAAGTCCTCTATGAACACAAAAAGAATTTAGCATTCTAACTGTATTGTTGCGCAAAAACCCTGACAAGGCAATGTCATTTAGTTAAGAACGCATGGGAATTTTGTAACCGTACACGCCCTTCATCCTATGTTTGCAAAATAGGAGACTAATTAGTT
>JAYSYG010000718.1:0-2697 GCA_043716685.1 Sphingobacteriaceae bacterium
AGATCAGCGTGCGCATCGATCTGCAACACGGCAAACGTCTCAAATTTTTCGGCCAGGGCCTGCATCATACCGAGAGGAGTGGAGTGATCTCCGCCAACAAGTCCAACACATTTGCCTTGATCTAAAAAATGAAGCGCTTTGTTTTTTACCCAGTTATTCAGCCATAAACATTCCGTTCTGATACTGTCTGAAATTTCTTTCAGAGTTGGATTATTTTCCTTTGCTCCATTGGCAAGCGCATCAATATACTCTTCAGCAGATAAACGCAATTTTTCGCTTTTCGCTTTTACTTCCTCACTAACCTCATCCATACCAATCCCTTTTTTCCATGCATCTTTCACAAGTGGATCGTACAGGTCAACCTGGTAGCTTGCATCCAGTATGGCTTTCGGACCATTTAGAGTTCCGCCGCCATAGCTTACCGTTACTTCCCAGGGAACAGGGATCAATACGGTTTCACATTCTTCTAAAGTAAAGGGTAAACCAAACATGCCGTCGTTTAGTTGACCAATACCGTTGGCATCAAATTTTTTTATTTTATCTTCTTTTGTCATAAGTTTTTATCATTTTCTCGAATCCGCTCGAAATGACAACGCGAGTGTCAAAACGAATGGAGTCGAGACCTTAAGGTGCAAGTCTTGAAACTCTCCAATCGTTGTTTTTTAATTCATAACAGATCCTGTCATGCAGCCTGCTTTTACGGCCCTGCCAGAATTCGTAGTAGTCTGCTTTTAAAAAATACCCGCCCCAAAAATCGGGCCGTTTAATGGTTTCGGGGCCGTAGAGCTTTTTTATCTCTTCAATTTTTACTTCTAATTCACCCCGCGAAAAAAGTTCATGACTTTGATCGCTTGCCCAGGCGCCCACTTTTGAGTCATAAGGCCTTGCATTGTAATACGCATCACTTTGAGCGGGACTCACTTTTTCAACCCGGCCTTCAATGCGTATTTGTCTTTCAAGCTCCGGCCAAAAAAAAGTCAGGCTGGCGTAAGGGTTTTTTTCAAGCTCTAATGCTTTTTTGGAGTTGTAGTTCGTATAAAAAGAATAGTGATTATTCTCAAACTCTCTTAAATAAACAATGCGTGAAGAAGGTTTTCCTGTTTGTGAAACAGTGGAAAGATTCATTGCCTGTACCTCCGGGATCTTTGAATCAACAGCCTGTTGCAACCACAATGTAAACTGGTTAAAAGGATCGGTTGATACATCTGCTTCACTCAGGGTTCCCCTTGTAAAATCTTCTCTTAGTTTGGTGATATGGTTTTTAAGATCATCCATCCGGTAAAGATATTTAGAAAAACGAAAGAACGCGGTTAAAAAATCAAATTTCTCTTGCTAGGCAGGTCCTGGGGCTCAATCGCCTGGATCTGTATGATCTCCGGGAATGTTTTCAGTTTATCAATTATTTTGAACTGGTAATTATGAAGGTCCTCCCCTTTGAGAATTAGGAAATAATCCGTTTTGGGCAATTCCTTAATTAATTTTACACTCTCATCAACGTCTATTCCAGCAAACAAGTCTCCTGTATTTGTTGCATTTAAATTGGGCTCGTCAAAATTGCTGCTGTTGGGAATAAAAAAGTACTCAAGGCCGAGTTCTTCATCCTGGAAGCGGTAAAGCGAGAATTTGAAGATCCTGCCTTCTTTCAAATTAAAGGGAATATAATCGCTGAGAAATAATTTTGTTTTAAGAGCCACATCAATTAAGGCCGCAAGGGCATATTGGTTTTCAAGACAGGTCATACCTATCAAAACAAAATCAAGGTCATCTTCGCTGGTATTTAAAAAATGTTTAGCCACCTTCTGTGCTTAATTGCTCTAAGGTAAGTTGAGCGGCCTTCTGTTCAGCAGTACGTTTGCTATAACTTTCAAACTTTGTATAAGCCTTGCCGTTAACATACACTTCTATAACATACATTTTATTGGCACCAAGTCTTTCTTCACTTAATAATTTGTACTCAAGTGTATATTTATTTTTTTGACAAAAGATCTGAAGCTGACTTTTATAATCTTCGTTTGTTCTGGCAAGGCTCTCGGTATCAACATGAATTTTTATGATACGGGACAGAACAAAGTTTTTTGTTTTATTAAAGCCCATGTCCAGATAAACCGCACCAATAAAAGCTTCAAAGGCATCGCCATACGCGCTTGATTTTGTTTTTTCGTCTTTGGTAAGGCTTGCCTTTAAAAAATGATTAAACCCGAATTTTAAAGCGAGTTCTTTCAGGCTCTGCCCATTTACGATCTTGCTTCTTAATTGTGTTAAAAATCCTTCATCTTTATAAGGATACATCTTAAACAGGTAGTCCGCTACTATGGCACCAAGCAAAGCATCACCAAGAAATTCAAGGCGCTCATTACTAACGGTTGTACCGCTTCTTTTTACAGAAATACTGCTGTGGAAAAATGCTTGTTGATAAAGGGAAATGTTTTTTGGCGAATAACCAGTAGTGGTTTTTATCCATTCTTTAAAAACCTTATCGTTTTTGATATCCTTAGAACCTAACAGCGATAATAGTCTTTTTAGAGCCAAAATGTTAAGGATTAAATTTTCTGATCACAACAGCCGCGTTATGTCCGCCAAAACCAAAGGTATTGCTAATTGCTACAGTCACCTCACGCTTTTGCATTTTATTTAGTGTGAGGTTAAGCTTTGGATCAACTTCCGGATCTGGAGTGGTGTGATTAATTGTAGGAGGAA
>JAYSYG010000719.1:0-2696 GCA_043716685.1 Sphingobacteriaceae bacterium
ATCGTGATGATTATACCTTTGAAAGAAAAGCATGGAAACGATCATAGTAGGAACCGATTTTTCATTGCCGGCAAACAACGCTGTCAATTATGCTGTTGAGCTGGCCAAATTTTTTAACGCAAAACTTGTATTGGTAAATTCGTATTCTCTTCCGCTCGCAGGTTATGATTCAACGGCACCCCTGAATATGATCGCGGCTCTGCAGGAAACATCAGCGAAACGTTTAAGCGATCTAAAAAAGGAAATAATAGAGAAGAATTATGATTTTGAAATTGAATGCATCTCTGAAATTGGAACGCCCTTCGGTGTACTCAAGGATGTCGCAAGCCGCTCTTCTGCCGATCTTGTAGTAATGGGGATGGTTGGAGAAGGCGGTTTTTTAAAACGTCATGTGTTAGGAAGCGCAACCCTTCATGTTGCCCGCGATCTTAAAATCCCTTTGTTCATTATTCCGCAAGAAGTAAAGTACCGCAGGATCCATCAAATCAGTTTTGCCTGTGATCTCGATAAAATTGAGGAAACAACGTTGATGCATACAACAAAATATTTTGCTGCGATTTTTGATGCTGAAGTTGAAATAGTAACAGTGGATACAGGTAAGAGCGAAGAACCCGCGAAAAAATTGGAAACCTATGCATTTGTAGAAAAGCGTTTTCAAAATATCAAACATAAAAATGTATTTATTATGGATAAAAATATTTCACGGGCACTTGAGTATTATTTTAAATTCCATAAAACCGATTTGGTAATAGTCAATCCTAAAAAGCAGAGTGTTTTTCAAAAACTGTTTGGGGAGAGTGTAACTAAAAATCTGGCTTTTAATTGTGAAGTTCCGTTACTGATTGTCCATTAATTCGCAGACTAAACAGGCTCAAAGAAAAATGCATAATTCTTTCAAAACAAGATAAAGAGTTGTTCTGACTTTTATGCTGATCGATTAGTTATGATATGTTTTTTGGGTGTTTCTGATGTACAGAACAAGTAGAATAACACTGAATAAAGCAAGTGAAGTCATTACAATAAAGAGTACCAAGGCGCCAGGCGTTATGGGCAGAGGAGTAAGAATACTCAAAACCGCGATAGTAATATCCATCAGTGCAGAAAATAACAGTAGGGGAGCGGCGAACAGGAAGCCGATTTCTTTTCTTTGGAGAAGAAGAACACCAGTTGTAAAAATGAAAGGCAATACAACAGACAGGTCGAGTATGTGTACTGGGTTGGTTACTAAACCTGCATCCGTTAAGGTTTTGGGAATTGTTTGTTGACAGATTGCCGGAACTATTTCCGATAACCATAAGGCATAAAAAACTACGGCCAGTAGTATAAAATAAACGCCGGTAAACTTTGTAATTCTTGTGCTGTAACATACACTTATTTTCCATTCCCTTAAGCGTTGGTAAAAATAGTAAAGGAGTGAATAAACGCTTAAACCAAGAATAACATAATACGCAATGAAAAATTTATTAAAGTGCACATCAAAACAATAGATTATATAAGTATAGATCAGGTATATGATCACTCCGGGCCACACGTATGCACCAATAGCATTTTTCTTTTGCAACAGGAAAGCAGTAATGATAAGGGTTGGCGCAATTAGAAAAAAATCTATTTTGTCCTGACCATAGCATTGCCACCTCCAGCTGCTACTTTCGGTATTGTAAAAATACGGGTTTGAAAAACTCATGCCTGAAGTACTTAATACGAGCAGGCATATTAAGGTTGACAAAATAAAAAGGATTTTATAGGGATGAATTTTCATTAGTATCATTCGTTAGTTGAAACCCTGCGTACCGGCAGGCAGGTATGCGCTTTCAGCGCAAGATTTTCAGTTTCTAAAAAAATATTATATTATAACACAGAGTCGCAAGAGGCGCTGAGACACAGAGCAAGAAACACATTCTCTGTGACATTGTGTCTCCTAAACTCTGTGTAAAATTAAGAATTTCATTCTTCTGACCTTCAAACCAATCGACTTCTAGTTGATAGTGCTCTAGTTGATCAAAGTTTAAAAAGCCATTACATTATTTGTTTGCCAAAGGTGATTAGTCCGGGAATAAAAATTAAAATAAGTGCCAATGTCCTGAACTGCGATTTCCCCCCTGTTTATGTAAATATTTTTTTAACTGAAACGGAGTGTGTAGTAATAGTTTCAGTCTCTAAGATTATTCGTGAAGTGTTAACAAGGATGCCGAGGAATGGAACGCGACTTTTTTTGTTTGGCGGCCCTTAAAAACTGTTTTAAATACAGAGTGTCTGCGCGGGATCATCACCACCATATCAATTTTATTAGTTGCAACGAATTCATTTATTCCTTCTGCTACATTTTTATTTACAGTGGCATGAAAACTATGGTTACATCCTTTCAGCGCATTTTCAATATGAATGCCCTGTATTGCCTGCTTAACGTTTGGAAGGGTTTTAGTGTCTGGCACCACATTAAGAACGTAAATATGTGATTTGAATAGACCAGCAATGTCCTTCAAAGGATTTAGTACAGCTGAATTGCCTACTGCGAGGTAATCGGTAGCCAGCGCAATCTTTTTAATGGCTTTGTATTTAATTTTTTTACCAATGGATAATACCGGCGTTTCACATTTGGCAATCAAAGTAGTAGTAATACTTCCAACAAGCTTTTCTTCAAGGTAGCCGCTTCCCTCCATGCCCATCACGATCAGATCAACCTGCCTTTCCTTTGC
>JAYSYG010000720.1:0-2692 GCA_043716685.1 Sphingobacteriaceae bacterium
GGGGAAAATATTTCACCTTTGCGTTCGCTTATCCAATTTAAATTTACCTTATAGGGATGCATATTGTTTAGTTTTAGTGAACCACAAATGTAGACGGAAAAATTGTTCTCACAGTGACAGACATCAAAATATGACATGATAAAGATCATATCTCGGATAAAATTATCCGATTATATTTGTACCCTACAAAATGATGGCCACACATCCTGAAAATATTTCTGAATTGAGAGAACAGATTTTAAAATTAAAAAAGGAAAAAAACGCTGTTATTCTCGCTCACTATTATCAGGAACCCAAAATACAGGATGTAGCAGATTTTGTTGGTGATAGTTTAGGCTTATCACTACAAGCAGCATCCACCAAGGCAGACATTATTGTTTTGGCAGGCGTTCACTTTATGGCGGAAACCGCAAAGATTCTTAATCCTAATAAGAAAGTACTTCTTCCTGATATAAACGCTGGTTGTTCATTGGCCGACTCCTGCCCACCTGATCGATTTAGTTTGTTTTTAAAGAAGTATCCCGGGCATATCGTGGTCACGTACATTAATTGTAATGCGGAAATAAAAGCATTAAGTGATGTTATTTGTACATCAGCTAATGCTGTGGAAATTATTAATTCCATTCCACTTGATAGGCCGATTATTTTTGCACCCGATAAAAATCTCGGGAATTACCTCATAAAGAAAACCGGAAGGAATCTACTCTTATGGGATGGAGTGTGTGAAGTACATGAGGCTTTTTCGATGGGAAAAATTAAAATTCTACAAGCTTTACATCCTTTCTCCAAATTAGTCGTACATCCTGAATCACAGGAAAAACTACTGGATAGGGCGGACTTTATTGGCTCCACGTCTGCAATGATTAATTTTATTAAGAATGATATTGCTAAACAGTTTATAATAGCCACGGAGGCCGGGATTCTGCATCAAATGAAAAAGGAAGCTCCCGGCAAAATTCTTATTCCAGCGCCTGCCCAAGAAAATAATATTTGTGCTTGCAGTGAATGCCGTTATATGAAAATGAATACGCTTGAGAAACTTTATTTATGTCTAAAAAACGAAACTACTGAAATAACGTTAGCGGACCCGTTACTCAGCAAAGCGTTAATACCTATAGAAAGAATGTTGCAATTATCTTCTGGCCTTAAACAAAAATTAATTATCTAATTTCCATGCAGACAGATTTTCTAGTTATCGGTTCAGGTATAGCAGGATTAAGTTTTGCACTGAAAACAGCCAAAGCGCTTCCCGATAAAAAAATAATTATAATATGTAAAGCGCAACCAAAGGAAACAAATACAAAATATGCGCAAGGTGGTATAGCCGTTGTAAGTGGGATTCTAAAAGACTCTTCCGAAAACCATATACAGGATACAATAAAAGCGGGCGGCAATTTGTGCGATAAAATGGTTGTTGAATTTGTTGTTAGAGAAGGTCCCGCCAGGTTAGCAGAATTAATTCAGTATGGCGTTAATTTTGATAAAACGAAACAAAATGCTTACCATCTCGCAAAAGAAGGCGGCCACAGCGTTAACCGGATATTTCACAAAGGCGATTATACCGGACTGGAAATAGAGAGAAAATTACTCGCTGAAGTCCGTAAATTATCAAACATTCAGATCCTGTCAAATACCATTGCTATAGATTTGATCACTGATCAACACTTAATTCATAAGCCAACAGTGCGCTCAAATAAATGCTACGGGGCTTTTATTCTAAAAATAAAAACAGGTGTAACAGATAAAATTCTCTCCAAAATAACTTTATTAGCTACAGGAGGTATCGGTCAGTTATTTGAACATAGCACTAACTCGGAAATAGCAACGGGTGATGGAATTGCTATGGCGTATAGGGCAAAAGCAAAAATTAAAAACATGGAGTTTATTCAATTCCACCCTACGGCCTTGTATCAACCCGGAATGAGTACTAATTTTTTAATATCTGAAGCAGTAAGAGGTTTTGGTGGAGTATTAAAAACGAATAATGGTGAAGCTTTTATGCATAAGTATGATGCAAGAAAAGACCTTGCTACGCGGGATGTGCTTTCCCGTGCGATTGAAACAGAAATGGATAAACAAGAAACTCCTCATGTTTTTTTAGATTGCCGACATATTTCTAAAATTGCTTTTGTAAAACACTTTCCGACCATTACAACAAAATGCATTAATCTCGGTATAGATCCTATGAAAAGTATGATTCCTGTAGTTCCTTCTGCACATTATTGTTGTGGTGGAATAAGTACCGATCACAATGGAAGTACAACCGTTGAAAATTTGTATGCCTGCGGTGAATGCGCTTGCACCGGGTTGCATGGCTCTAACCGTCTTGCATCCAATTCACTGCTTGAAGCACTCGTTTTTGCCGATCGTTGTTACAAAGATGCATTAAGAAAAATAAACAAGTTAAAATTCGTAGAGAATATTCAACACCAGTACGAAGTATGCAAAAACTGTGCCAGCCTGTACCCCTCAATGGACACGACAAATGAGATAAAAAAAATAATGAGTGAATCGGTAGGAATAAGAACTACCTTTACCAAGCTCGATAGAGGAATTAAATTCCTCGCTAAGATAAATAAACAAAATAACAGCTTTCGAATTGGCTGTATAAATCCCGGTATTTTGCAGGTAAGGAATATGTTAGATACTTCCTTATTAATACTAAAAAGTTCAAAAAAAAGAAAACGCAATC